>RGDT01000134.1 GCA_009918525.1 Planctomycetia bacterium | reverse complement strand
CTTCGACAACAGGAGGCAGGACGCCGGTCGTTTCTTTGACTTCGACAACGGGCCGACGGATATAGCGCGGTGTGTAGAGGTCGTGGGTGAACGAGACGGGCAGCCCGGCGACGAGGGATAAGGTCACGCCGTTCCAATCTTCGTCCTGGGTGTTATCGACGACGGCCCAGCCTTGGATGTGAGGCGAAGAGTCGGCCCTGTCGGCCAGCAGGATGCGATAGGTAGCCTTCCACACGGGGGCTTCGAGCGTGTAGCTCAGGCGGATTCGGCGTTTACCGCTGCCCTGGGCAAAGAAGGTAAAGGTGCGGGCGTCTTTCTTCTTCGCGCTGAGTTGCGTACGGAGATAATAGTCCAGGTCACGGCGCAGGGCGGGGTCGAGGACTTCCAGGCCAGCCAGTCCGTGTAGATCGAATTGGCGGACGGCACCGGAATCGGTGAGCAATGAAACGAGAACGACCAAAACCACGGCATCGCCTGAGGCTCGCTGGGTACGGTCGATACCCAGGAGGGTGCCTTCGACACGTTGTCCGGCATCTTCGACGGCGATGCGTGCGCCTTTGATCTGAGGCAAAAGGCCTACCAGGCTGCCGTCGTCGGGGATGGAGAGGGCGACATCGGCGAGGAGTTGTTCAAGCGGTTTGGTCGAGTCGTAGCTAACGCTGGCGACGTGCCCGCCGTCGAGGTCGAGGACGGTGAGAGACTTCAGAACATCGGACACTTCCGCCTGTCGGAAGGTGAGCGACAGATCGGCATCGCCTTCGACCGTGCCTTCACGCTCGAAGTGGCCGATACCGTGTTTGTAAAGAACAACGCGAGTGATGGGGGTCATGAGAGACTCCTAGTGATATGGTTATATTACGCACTTTCTTGTTTCGAGAGCCTTGCTATGCAGACCCGTGACGAACTCGCCGAGCGTTATTTGGCCCAATTGCCCTATCCGCCGTATCCGGTGCAGGAAGAAGCGTTGTTGGCATGGTTCACCACGGATACGGGCGTCTTGGTGTGCGCGCCGACCGGGACGGGGAAAACGATGATTGCACAGGCAGCACTTTTCGAGTCGCTGCACAACGGAACGCAGGCATATTACACGACGCCGCTCATTGCGTTGACCGAACAAAAATTTCAGGAAATGCAGAGCAGCGCGGAACGGTGGGGCTTCTCGGCGGAGGATGTCGGCCTGGTAACCGGCAATCGTCGGGTGAATCCCAACGCCCGGATCTTGGTTGTGGTTGCGGAAATTCTGTTAAATCGTCTGTTGCATTCCGGACAGCCTGACGCCAACGGTGAAGCGTTCGACTTCACGCACGTTTCGGCGGTCGTCATGGACGAATTCCACAATTTCGCGGACCAACAGCGTGGCATTGTCTGGGAATTGGCACTGGGCTTGTTACCGTCGCATGTGCGTTTATTGCTGCTGTCCGCGACGGTAGGTAATTCGGCCGAGTTCATGTCGTGGCTCGACCGATGTCACAATCGGAAGATCGAACTGGTCGAGGGCAAAGAACGCAAGGTTCCGCTCACGTTTCGCTGGGTCAACGATGAATTTCTGGGCGATCAGATGGTCAAGATGGCCAAAGGGGAAGGAGAGGGGCGATACATTCCCGCGCTGGTTTTTTGCTTCAATCGCGACGAATGCTGGAGCGTTGCGGAGATGCTCAAAGGGTTGGACGTTTTGCCGCCCGGTGTGAAAGGTCCGCTCAATGACGAAGTGGACAAGCTGGAATGGCACGAAGGAGTCGGGCCGAAACTCAAACAGATGCTGCGTCGTGGTGTGGGGGTGCATCATGCGGGCATGTTAGGCAAATATCGTCGCGTGGTCGAGTCACTGTTCGAGCGTAAATTGTTGTCCGTGTGTGTCTGTACCGAAACGCTCGCGGCGGGGATAAACCTACCTGCTCGCTCGGTGGTGCTGACCACCTTGGTCAAAGGGCCGCGCGGCAAGGAAAAACTGGTGGACACATCGACCGCCCAACAGATTTTCGGGCGTGCCGGTCGGCCCCAATATGACGACAAAGGTTTTGTCTTCGCCTTAGCTCACGAAGATGATGTAAGGCTCTTGCGTTGGCAGGAAAAATACGACCAAATTCCCGAGACGACCAAAGATCCTAACTTGATCAAAGCCAAGAAAGCGCTCAAGAAAAAGAAACCGATCAAGAGCGATAAAATTATCTATTGGACCGAAGGACAATTCAAACAACTTCAAGCTGCTCCGCCCGGCAAATTGTACAGCAAGGGGCCGCTACCGTGGCGACTGTTGGCGTATCTGCTCAAGTTGTCGCCCGAGGTGTCACGCGTGCGGACTTTTTTGGGCAAACGGCTGATGGACGAACCCCGCATTCGTTCCAGCGAACGGCAACTAGAGGTGATGTTGCGGACGTTGGCCGAAAAAGGGTTCGTGACGCTGGACCCACCGCCGCCAACCGAGAAGGACGACACCTACCGGGCGACGCTGGCGCGGCCGACACCCGCGTTGGATATATTGTTAGTATTCCGTAGTATTCATCCGCTGTATGGTGCCTATCTACTGGAGCAGTTGGGCGTAGCCGGCCCGGAGGAACGGTTGCAAGCTTTGGAGAGCGTGCTGGAGATTCCGCGTCCGTTGTTGCGATGTGTTCGCCCGCCGTGGCCAGATGAAATGCCGCCGGGCCCGTTGGAGACGACGCGACTGGACCCCGAGCTAATCTCGCGTGGACTGATCGCCGCCGCGCCTGTGCCAAGTGAAGACGACAACGAGGAAGAGGAAGATACCGGGTGGCGCGAACGTCCGCCGAGTCTGGCCGACAAGCTTCGGCTGTATTTCGATGCGACTTGGCCTGAAGCGGGTGAACTGACGACCCTGCCGGTGTGGTCAGCCGGGGAGTTGTTGCGGACGTATGCAGGAAATTTTAACTTATACGTTCGCACGCGCGATCTGATCAAACAGGAAGGAATTATTTTCCGGCATCTGTTGCGTTTGATTTTGTTATGTGGGGAGTTCGCTCAAGTTGTGCCAGTGGGCCTGGAACCAGACGCCTGGAGGGGCGAACTACGCGAACTGACCGACCGCCTTACGGCTAGTTGTCGGGCGGTCGATCCAGCGAGTACCGATGAAGTAATCCAGATGGCCAAGGCGGCGGATGTGGTAGCGGGCGAATCCACGCAGCCGACACCACCACCGGAACCCCCACAGGAGCCGGAATTCGCGGCGGGGATATTCGATTGATCAGACCCGAGTGGCCGAGACGATGAGGACGTCGTCAACGGGCACATCGGAGTGCATTCCCTTACGCCCGGTGCGTACACTCTTGATCTTGTCCACGACCTCCATCCCGGAGACGACCTTGCCGAAGACACAATAACCGTGGCCGTCCTGAGCATTTTTGCGGTCGAGGAAGTCGTTGTCTTTGACATTAATGAAGAACTGCGAGGAGGCGCTGTTCGGGTCGGGCGTGCGCGCCATGGCAATCGTACCGAGTTTATTTTCGAGTCCGTTGGTCGATTCGTTCTTGATCGGCGCGTCGGTGGACTTCTGCCGCATTCCCGGCTCGAATCCGCCGCCCTGGATCATGAAGTTACTGATGACGCGATGGAAGATGGTGTTGTCGTAGTGTTTTTTATCGACATACGCGAGGAAATTAGCAACCGTGATGGGAGCCTTGACCTCGTCGAGTTCGAGCGTGATGTCGCCGTGATTAGTCGTGAGCAAAACCTTGGTAGCCATGTTGGTTAGTTCCTATGGCGATGAGGCAAATAAGAGCCGCCGCATTGATAGTGGAGTAAAGTTGGTGGAAGAGAGCCGACGAGTGGAGACGTCGGCTCGGAACGTGCGAGCTGGATGGTTAGAAGGAATCAATCCTTGACGAGCTTGACGGAGATGATCTCAACGGTTTCGGCGGGGACATCGCGCATGCCGCCCTTGATGCCGGTGCGGACGACTTTAATCTTGTCCACAACGTCCATACCGGAGATGACCTTGCCGAAAACGCAATAACCGACGCCGTCACGAGCTTCGGCCTTATCGAGGAAGCTGTTATCAACGGTATTAATGAAGAATTGCGAGGTGGCGCTGTCGGCCTCGGAGGTTCGGGCCATGGCGATGGTGCCGCGTTTATTGAGCAGGCCGTTGGCCGACTCGTTCTTGATGGAGGGGCGGGTTTTCTTTTGGTCCATATCTTTGGTGAAGCCGCCGCCCTGGATCATGAACTTTTCGATGACGCGATGGAAGATGGTTCCGTCATAGTGTTTGTCTTCGGCGTATTGGAGGAAGTTCTTGACGGTGCCTGGTGCTTCTTTTTCAAACAGTTCGATTTTGATGGTCCCGAGGTTGGTCTTCATCTCCACCACAGGGTTGGCTGCAGAAACCAGGGGAGCCAAAAACGCCAGCGCAGTGAGGGTGTAAAATGTCTTCATAGGGTTGTCTCCTGACGAGGGCCTAGGGCGAAGCGCGGACCTGCCCGCGAAGTATGATGTAGCGAACCGATCTGGAATGTCGAGGGCTTGCCTGTAACGCCGTCGCGGGCTAGCCTGACGATTGGAACAGGGGAGAACGGGTGATGAGTACCACCCTCTATGACGGCGCTCCAATTTGGGAAATCGACCGCCCGCAAGATGACATTGTTCGTCTTCATCGCCGGGGCGGTTTTCGAGGAGATGTTCTCGATATTGGCTGTGGCTCTGGGGCTAACGCTGTTTTTCTCGCCTCTAAACAGCTGAACGTCCTGGGCATCGACCGTAACCCCGCAGCCATCGACCAAGCCAAGGCTCGCGCGACGGCGATGAAAAGTTCGGCCCAGTTTGAGGTCGCGGACCCGATAGAACTAAAGAAACTGCGCCGGAAGTTTGACACGATTCTCGATTGTGGACTGTTTCACACGCTTTCCGATTCCGAGCGCTCGGTCTACGTCATGAATCTGGCCTCGGCGATTAAGCCAAAGGGAATTTACCATTTGCTTTGTTTTTCCGATCAGGAACCGGGACGGGACGGCCCGCGTCGGATCGGCGAACGAGAGTTGATAGACCTGTTGAACATGAAGGGCTGGCTGGTCGAGGAGATCGCTGAGGCCCGTTTTGAGACGACCATCCACCCCGACGGGGCACGTGCCTGGCTGGCTACTTTCCAGCGACACGGCTCCTGACCTACCTGACCGATGAGGAATCTTGCGATGACCCGCTTTCTCTCCGCCGCCTTACTGCTGGCCGCTCTGAGCGTGCCCGTTGGTGCCGCCGAATTTCCCGATAAAAACCTAGCCGCTGCGGTTCAGGCTGCCCTGAGGTTACCCAAGCCCGAGTTCAAGGACGACGATCTAGCGAAATTGTCGGTTTTGGACATCAGCGGCAAAGGCGTGAAAGACCTCACCGGCCTGGAGAAGTGCAGGGGATTGGCTCAACTCAAGGCGACCAAGAACGAGATTGCCAAGCTCGATGCACTCAAAGATATGCCGGTGCTCCAGTCGCTTGATCTGGAAGCGAACAAGATTGCCGATATTACCCCACTCGCCGGTTTGGCCAAGCTTCAATACCTCGAACTAACCGGCAATCAAATCAGCGACCTCAAGCCGCTAGAAAAACTTACCGCGTTAGCGTCGCTTTATCTCACCGGCAACAAAGTCACGGAAGTAACTCCCCTGTCCGCTCTGACCAAACTGGCTTCGTTGAACCTCGGCGACAATCAGATTAAGGATATCAAGCCGCTCGCCAAGTTGACTCGCATCACCACCCTCGAGCTACGCGGCAATCCGATTACCGACCTCGCCCCGTTAGCGGGCTTCACCGACCTCAAGTTGCTGATGGCCGATAAGTGCCAGGTAGCCGATCTGGGAGCGGTGGTGAAATGGGCGAAGGCCGACGCGGACGGCCCAAAGCGGTTTGCACCGTACATGAGATTGTACATCGCAGGCAACCCATTGTCGGACGAAGCGAAAAAGCAAGTGGCCGAATTGAAAAAGATCGGCGTTCGGGTTGAAGACCTGAAGTAATCAAGCACGCTAGCTATTCAAAAAATAGAAGAGGCGATACTTTTTTGATACGTGTCCCGTTTCCGTCAAAAATGTCGGAGACGGGATTTTTTTTCTTATGGGTTGGGAATTTAGGGTGAAATTTTTTGTCTCGATGGTCAATTTTCATCCATTCGATGGCCAATCTTTATTCTCGGCACTAGACTATTAAAGCGTTATCCATGGAAAAGGATGGGGGATTTAGGAAATTTAGTAAAAATCTCTGCCCGTCTGGAGTGATGGCGGAATGACGAGAGCTGAGAAAACCAAATTAAACCATCCACCTCGTTCGCTGATGGGCATTCGTGCCCTAGCTACGGGGGCCTATGTGCCTGACAACGTCGTAACCAACGAACGACTTCAGGAACTTCTGGGTTGCGATCCCAACTGGTTAATCAAGCTGACTGGTATCCGACAACGGCGTCATGCTGCACCCCACCAGGCTACAAGCGACTTGTGTGTGGAAGCGGCTCGGCAATGTTTGGAGCGTGCTGCCGTTGACCCAACCGATGTTGACCAACTGATTGTCGCGACCGTGACACCGGATATGTCATTTCCTTCCACGGCGTGTCTGGTTCAAGATCGCTTGGGCATCGGGCCATGCACGGCATACGACTTAAACGCTGCTTGTTCGGGTTTCTTGTACGGTGTCGTCCAGGCTGCCAGTGCCATCGTCGCAGGGGCCAGCGATCTAGCAATGGTAATTGGTGGTGAGGTGCTGTCGCGTGTTGTCAACCCGCATGATTTCAAGACTTATCCTCTTTTCGGTGATGGAGCTGGAGCGATTCTGCTGAGTCGTGGCACTCCACAACAGGGACTCCTTCGCTACACTCTGGGTGCAGATGGAGCCGGAGCACCGTTGCTGCAACGAAAAGGATTTGGAAGCCGAATGCCGCCGAGTAAAGAGGCTCTGGAAGCAGGGAACTGCTACCTAACGATGGATGGCCGTGCCGTATTTACCTGGGCAGTAGGCAAACTGTGCGATACGGTTCAGGAAGTGTTACGCTCCGCAGAATTAGGACCAGGCGATGTTGATTTATATATCCCGCATCAAGCCAACATTCGTATCATCAATGCAGCGCTTGATGTGATCGGTATTCCGCGAGGGCTGGTGATCGCGAATCTGGAACGCTACGGAAACACCTCGGCCGCATCGGTGCCGCTGGCTTTGAACGAGGCTATCGAGGATGACCGCGTTCGACCGGGTGACCGGATTGTTCTATCAGGCTTCGGCGCGGGGCTTACCTGGGGAACTGCCGTCTGGCAATGGTAAAGAAGGCGACTAACCCCAGGCGCGTCCCACTCGGTTGAGTTTTACTTATTTTTCACGTCGAAGCACAACAATCCGTCCCAGTCGCGTAAATATAACTTCCCATCGCATACCACTGGATGCGGCCATGCGGCTGCAGTTGATCGGTCGCTTTGTTTGAAGCGTCCCTTTTCCTTGTATTCTTTGGGAGTCGCTTCGACGATTGCCATTTCACCGCTCTCACCTCGGTGAAATATGAGTCCGTCAGCGGAGGTGACCGATCCTTTGCCGACACCACGAGCCGTCCACTCGACTTTGCCCGTGTCGAAATTGATGCACATGAGCGATTGGCCTCCCGTACCATAGATGAAGCCATTGACCAGTACCATGCCGCCGTGGTGGTTTTGGAAACTCGAAAGGAAGAATTTCTCCTCCGCCGTTGCCATAACTACTGGCAGCAAAAACACTATCGCCTTTGACAAGTGGCGTGGCAATATTGGCACCCGTGCTGGCCGGATTGTTATAGTGCCACAGCATTTTGCCTGTCTGAGCGTCAAGGCCGACGACGCCGCCTTGAATTAACTGAACGTAAGTTTTTGTCCCGGCTACATTGGCCGCGATCACGGAAGAATACCCCGCAGTTGTACCCGGCATCTTGCCGTCCTTCACGCCGGAGACCACCCCTTTCCAGATGAGCGAACCATCGGTTTTCTTGAGGCAAACCATGGTGGCCGTCGTGCCACCTGGTGTGCAGATAAGACGGTCGCCGTCGATCAATGGGGACTCCGCGTAGTTCCAATTGCCGTACCGTCCCGAAAAATCGTCGGTGAGGCTCTTTTTCCAAACGATCTTTCCATCAGCGGCATTGAAGCAGGCGAGGCTGCCGTTGCTACTGAGGGCGTAGACGCGGTCACCGTCAACGGTTGGAGACGAGCGCGGACCGGGGTAACTGCGGGTGGTGGTGCCGAAATCGGTGGACCAGATCAATGTGCCATCACGGCTGAGGTCGAGACAGAACAACGACTCTGCAACGCTGCCGCCGGGTGCGCCTCCTGCCTTGCCTTTACCTTTACCACCGCCTCCCGCTTTGAGGTTTTTGGCTCCCAAGACGTACAAGCGGCTTCCGACAATCGAAGGAGTCGAATAACCTCCACCGACGCCAGTAGTTTTCCATAGGAGTTTGGGTCCGTCCTTGGGCCATTGCTGGAGTAGTCCGGTTTCGGTCGAAATACCAGTTCGGTCCGGGCCGCGCCATTGTGGCCAATCGGCAGCGGTTAGGAGGGCAGAGGTGGTAAGGAAGGCGAAGACCTGAAGGCGTACGTTCATCCGATAGTTCTCCGGAGATAAACACTCATGACATGTGATATAACCCCGGATCGTGGAGTAGCGTTCGGCCAATTTTCGGACTCTTTGGAGGCCAAGTTCAATTTGCGCTGAACTCGGGGGGAAATTTCCGTTGTCGCGGCGTCGGCAGAACCGGAGGCGTCTTTTTATCCAGCATGGATAGAAGCAGTCGGATTCGCGTATCGACACATGCTTCTTCGAGCAGTTGCTGCCTCTGCTCTACCTCTAGCGGTAAAGCAAAACTGAAAATGTCTGTCATCGCGCCCAATGGCAGCTTGGCCTCTAGCAGTTGTTGAAATTGCTCGGCCGCCGACGGGTTAGCACTGAAAAAAGGCGAAACGCTTTGCCCCAGCTCGCGACGTAGTTCACGTTCCGTATGGTTCGATGCAATAGGTTGGTCTGGCATCAGATCCACGCGTGCCGTCCGATACATTTTGCCTGTCTTGATCTCCTCGCGAATTCGTCCTCGACAAACGCCTTGGAGAATCAGGTTGTACCGTCCGTCCGAAAGTTTCTCCTCGTTGATGATCCGGCCAACACAAACAGTATCGTGAATCGGTGGCTTCTTATGGTAGTCTTCCTCCCACCCTGGACGCAGCAGGGCGATTCCGATCAAACGGTCATCATCAACCGCATCAGCCATCAACTGCCTATAACGCGGCTCGAAGATGTGCAAAGGCTGGCCTACGTGCGGAAATAGCACGAGATTCGGCAGCGGGAACAACCGCACCGTTCCGCTGAAATCCACAATCGGCCCATTCGGCATTATTGATCCTCGTTTTGGTCGGAAATCAACAGATTAACCATTTCGGAGGAAGCGACTGAAGCGAATCAAGTCTCGGCGAGTGGGGAGTGTCAACGCCCCGGTAAAGAAGCCTTTCTGTCGGCACACTCACAAAAGAAGTTGATGCTTGTCATTCAACCTTCCTGCCCTCACACGCCTCTTTCATTCTATATCTATAATCGCCTGAGCGAACGGATTGCCAGAGGGGGGACAGATTCTATGGCCTTGTCGTTATCCTCGATGATCGAGCTGTGCCGTGTCCTCCGTCATTATCTGGGGGCAGGGCTTACGCTAGTAGATGTCTTTCGCAAGCAGGCTATTAACGGCCAGGCTGCTGTTCGGCCAATTGCAGCACGTTTAGCAGCGGACATGGCTAGCGGGACCAGCGTAGGCGACGCGGTTAACAAGGAAGCGACCGAATTCCCACCTTTATTTGTCGCTATGATGAAAATTGGTGAGCAGACAGGGATGCTACCCGAGGTGTGCGGGGAACTGGAAAAATTTTTCGTTCGCCAACGGGAATTGTGGCGGCGTTTTTTGGGCCAGATTGCTTGGCCGGTGTTTCAGTTTGTGGCGGCGAGCGTCGTCTTGACGGGTTTGATCTGGTTTTTGGGACAGTTACCCATCAACAATAATGGTATCGCCTACGATCCGTTGGGACTCGGACTGACTGGAACGACGGGGGCGATCATTTTCTTCTTCTCCATCTGGGGAACCATCGCGGCGGCCTGGACGGTCCAATATGTGCTCCGCCGTTCGCTGGCTGGTCGTGCCTGGGTAGATCGATTGTTGCTGTGCCTGCCAGCGTTGGGGCCATGTCTACGCGATTTGGCTCTTGCGAGATTCTGTTTAGCCTTGCGCTTGACGACAGAAAGCGGAATATCGATCGGAAAGGCGTTGCGTCTGTCGCTTCGAGCTACGGACAACGCTGCCTTTGCTGACGCGGCCAAGGTCGCCACAGCGACGGTACGTCGGGGTGACGAAGTACACGCAGCTTTAGCGACATCCGGGCTGTTTCCCGATGATTTTCTGCACATTCTGAGTGTAGCCGAAGAATCAGGAACGATTGCGGAGGTGATGAAGCACCAAGGT
>RGDT01000133.1 GCA_009918525.1 Planctomycetia bacterium | reverse complement strand
GGGATCGATAAACCGGATCGCGGCGAGGTGCGCTTGCACGCCGGTGCGACCGTGTCGCTATTGCGTCAGACGCCCGACTTTGCCGAGGGACGCACCCTCTTTGCCGAGGCGAAATCCGCGCTGGACACGCTGTTGGCCAAGCATGATGAAATGATTGCTGTTGCCGACAAACTCGCCGTCGCCAGCGACGAGAGCGAACGCAAAGCCCTTGCCGCTCGCTATGGCCGACTAGAAGAGATGCTCCGGCATCACGACGCCTACCACGTCGATCATCAAGTCGAAGAGATTCTCGATGGTTTGGGCTTTTCCAAGGCCGACTACGATCGTCCGTTGCACACCTTTTCCGGTGGGCAGCAGAGCCGGGTCATGTTGGCAAAACTCTTGCTGGCGGCTCCGGATGTCATGTTGCTCGACGAGCCGAGCAACCATCTGGACATCGACACGACACGTTGGCTGGAGGACTATCTCATCCGTCAACATGAGGCCATGTTGATCGTCAGCCATGATCGCTATTTTCTCGATCGTGTCGTTACCAAAATCTTTGAGATGCAAAAAAACCGTATCACGTCTTATCCGGGTAATTTCAAACAATACTGGAGGCTTAAAGAGGAACGCTACGAACAGGAACTCAAGGCATTCGAGTCACAAAAAGAATATATCGAGAAACAGGAAGAATATATCCGTCGTGTGAATTACGGCCAGCTACACAAACAAGCTGCTTCGCGTCAGAAACAGATTGATAAAATCGAACGTGTTGAACGGCCGACGAAGATCGAGTCGCCCAAGATGCACTTCGGCGAGGTGCGCCGTGCGGGAGATATTGTTTTTCGCGTCGAACATTTGAGCAAAAGCTATGACAAGCCGTTATTTAGTGACCTTAGCTTTGACGTGCAGCGGGGCAAACGATTGGGCATTCTAGGGCCGAACGGTTCGGGCAAGACGACGCTGTTACGCTGTCTACTCGGTGAAGAAGAGCCTGATTCGGGGCGGGTCCATCACGGAGCGTTGGTTCAAGTGGGTTATTATGATCAACATTTACGTTGTGTTGATCCAGATAAAACAGTGGTGCGTGCGGTATGGCCCGAGAGCGACCCCGATGCCCAAGAACGCTGGATGCGCGATTTGTTGGGCCGTTTCGGCTTGCAGGGCGATATCGTTTTCCAAAGGGTCGGAGCGTTGTCCGGCGGCGAGCGGAGCCGGGCCGCGCTGGTGAAATTGGTGGCCGAAGGTTGCAATGTGTTGGTGCTGGACGAACCGACGAACCATCTGGATTTGTGGGCGTGCGAAGCGTTGGAGGAAGCGCTCAAGGCGTTTGAAGGGACGGTGTTGGTGGTCAGCCATGACCGTTATTTTCTAAATCAGGTTTGCGACCTGATGTTGGTTCTGGACGGTCGAGGTGGTACGCAATTAATCTATGGTAATTATGATACCTATGAGCTGATGCGCACACAACAAGAAGCCGCACGCAAGGAGAAAGAGCAGGCGGAAGAACGACGAAAAGCCGCCGCGAATAGGCGAGCGGGTGACGTTAGCCCCATGAACGCTAGCGACAAAAACAAAGGAAAAAAGAAACGGAAGTTTCCGTTTGCCAAGCCGGAAGACTTGGAGGCGCAAATCGGTGTGGCCGAGGCAGAGCTGAAGGCATTAGAACAGGCGATGGCCTCGCCGGAACTCTATCGCGACGGGGAGAAAGTGAAGGCGACCACCGCGAAGTTCGAGGAAACAAAGGCGAAGATCGCCGACTTGTACGAGCGATGGGAAGAGGCCGTGGAATTTAATGGATGAGTAGGTCCAACAGTGCGTAGCGAATCGCCGCTATTTGGCCACGCTCTCGCGCTCTGGGCTTCACATGCTCCGTACCATTGCCTCTACCAAGGCTGCTCTTGGTGCGGCAGCCACAGGCACCATCACAAAAACGGTCTGTCAGCAATTTGGTAGTCGCTGTCCGGGCTGGTTCATGGCGGTACGGAAACGAGTCGATCGACGGAAGGTCGGGCAAAGCGATCCATTGGTTGGACAAGCTGGTAACGATGTTTTGCAGGGGAAGTTTGTTCTCGATAATTGAGAACGCTTGAACCGATCGCGTTCCCGCATCAACGCGCGAGACAGTCATCCGGCTTCCTCGCTCTCTTTTATTTCATTCTCAGTTTTCGTAAACAATGGCCGTCCACGTTCGGCCGAATACGACATCTAGAACCAATCGACCCGAACGGGAAAAGTTATGATGACCGCTTTGGTTCTACTACTTGCTGTCGCTGCCAAGCCCAACGTCGTGTTCATTCTCGCCGACGACCTTGGCTATACTGATCTGGCAAGTTATGGCAGCAAGTTCTACCGCACGCCGAACCTCGACAAAATGGCCGCGGGCGGGACGCGGTTCACCAACGGCTACACTTGTGGGCCAAACTGTCAGCCGACCCGCGCCGCCTTCATGAGCGGGCAGTATGGGCCGCGTACCGGAGTCTACACCGTCGGGGGCATCGACCGCTTCAACTGGCAGAGCCGACCGCTTCGCCCGGTGGATAACGTCGTGCAACTCCCGACCGACCGTCAGACGCTCGGCCAGATGATGAAATCGGCTGGATACGCTACGGCCCTGTTCGGTAAATGGCACCTAGGACAACAAGGGCAATATCATCCGGCTCAACGAGGTTTTGACGAAGCGATTGTGACGATGGGCAAACATTTTGACTTCGTCACGCAACCTAAAGTCGCCTATCCCCAGGGGACATATCTTGCCGATTTTCTAACCGATAAGGCGCTCGATTTTATCACACGGAAGAAAGATACGCCGTTCTTTTTGTGTCTGCATCACTTTGGCGTCCACTCGCCTTTCCAGGCCAAAACGGATTGGATTAAGAAGTTCAAGGGCATTGCGGCGGCAGGCGGACATTATGACCCCACTTACGCGGCGATGATCGCCAGCGTGGATGAAAGTGTTGGTCGTCTATTAGCCAAACTTGACGAACTGAAACTCAGCGATAACACCCTTGTTGTGTTCACCAGCGACAATGGCGGTGTCGGTGGCTATGTCCGCGAAGGACTTAAGAATAGTGGTGACATCACGGATAATGCTCCCCTACGCGGCGGGAAAGGAATGCTCTACGAAGGGGGCGTTCGCGTGCCGTACATTTTTCGTTGGCCCAGCACCATTCCATCGGGCAAAACCTGTGACGTGCCGATTAATAGTGTGGACTGGTATCCAACATTGTTGGAACTGAGTGGAGCCAAACCACCGAAACAAACGCTTGACGGTACGAGCTATTGGAGCATTCTCAAGGGCGGACCTGTGGGCGAACGTCCGCCGTTGTATTGGCATTTTCCCGGGTATCTTGGTGCGGGTATGGGGTCCTGGCGCACGACTCCCGCCGGTAGCATTCGGCACGGTGACTGGAAATTGATCGAATTTTTTGAGACCGGTAAACGGGAATTGTATAACCTTGCCAATGACATCGGTGAAAAGAAAAATGTCGCCGTCGCGGAACCGGTCCGCGTTAAGGAGTTACACGACAAACTGCTCGACTGGCGCAAGACCGTCAGCGCCAAAATGCCTACCAAAAATACCAAATGAGGTTCCATCTATGGTTCTTATGTTGTTATTCTGTTTGTCGGCCGAGGCTGTCCACAAACCGAATATCGTGTTTATTTTGGCCGACGACATCGGATATGGCGACCTGGGATGTTACGGCGCGACCAGGGTGAAGACACCGAATCTCGACGCTTTGGCCGCACGGGGGCTGCGGTTTACCGATGCTCATTCACCGTCCTCGATGTGCTCGCCTACCCGTTATGCTTTGATGACGGGCCGCTATGCCTGGCGTAATACGCCGACAGCTCGCGGCGTGCTCAGTGGGGTCGCGCCGTTGTGCATTGTGCCGGGTTCCTACACCCTGCCCTCCATGCTTCAGAAACAAGGATATGCCACTGGTGTGGTCGGTAAATGGCATCTGGGACTAGGGGCGGGCGAAACCGATTACAACACCGAGATCAAGCCTGGCGCACGGGAAGTTGGTTTCGACTACAGCTTCCTCATCCCGGCGACAGGCGACCGCGTGCCGTGCGTTTACGTCGAGAACGGCCGGGTGGCCGGGCTGGACCCCAAAGATCCCATCCGTGTCAGCTACGGCAAGCCGATTGGTGACGAGCCGACCGGTAAAGCCCGGCCTGACCTCCTGACCATGAAGCCCAGTCTCGGCCATGCTGACACTATCGTCAACGGCATCAGCCGTATCGGATTCATGACCGGGGGCAAGGCGGCCCGCTGGAAGGACGAAGACATGGCAGACGATCTGACGAAGAAGGCGGTCGGCTTCATCGAGCGGAGCAAGACGAAACCGTTTTTCCTGTATTTCGCCACACACGATTCGCACGTTCCGCGGGTGCCTCATCCGCGTTTCGCAGGCAAAAGTGCGCATGGTACGCGTGGCGATACCATCGAGCAACTCGACTGGTGCGTCGGTGAATTGATGAAGACTCTCGACCGCCACGGCCTGAGCGACAATACTATTATTGTATTCTCCAGCGATAATGGTGGCGTGATGGACGACGGTTACATCGACGGCACCGCCACCGATAAGAGCGGCCATCGCTGCAACGGCGTGTTGCGTGGCTTCAAAGTTGGGCTATACGAGGGGGGACATCGCGTGCCGATGCTAGTGCGTTGGCCCGCACAGATCAAGCCGGGTGTGCGGCATCAATTGGCCTGCCTCGCCGATTGGTCGGCGACACTGGCGAGCGTGGTCGGCGCGAAACTGGACGAAGCGGATGCTCCCGATAGTTTCGATCTTTCCAAAGTGTTTCGCGATCCCGACGCTCCGGGCCGCGCTCAAATGGTCATGCACTCCGGCGGCGGGGTGCTGGCCTATCGTGAAGGTCCCTGGAAACTGGTTCCGCCGCATGGTCCCAAAGCCAAAGGCAAGGCGACGGAGCTATTTCACTTGGCGGATGACCTGAGCGAAAAGAACAATCTCGCGAGCCGTGAACCGGAACGAGTGAAGGCGATGGAACATAACCTGGAGGTGGTCCGCAAGGGCGGGCGCAGTCGTTGAGGTTTCACGAAAGAGCTACGACTCGCTCACGCCTGCTCTAAGATCACCTCGCTCATCGCCTGCTTGATGTGGCGTAACTGCGGCACCGTATTTTGCTCGTAGACCTGATTCAACCCGATGCCCGGAACGTGTTTACCGGCGAGCAAACGCGGACGAACGAGCAGGTCGTAGAAGTGATGCTCGATCACGCGCCGCAGTAAATGCTCACCGAAGTTTGTGACTTCGGTGTCTTCGTTTACGATTAACAATCGCCCCGTTTTCGATACGCTTTGACTGATGCACTTCCAGTCATACGGGAAGATACTACGTAGGTCGATCACCTCGGCCCGGTTGCCCAACTCGGTCGCCAATTCGTCTGCGGCTTGAACTGCGAGCGGCAAGGTGCGCCCATAGCTTATGACCGTGCAGGCGTCACCTTCGCGCACCGTGGATGCTTTGCCGATCGGCACAAAGTAGGGTTCCATTTTCGGCCAACGCGGTTGCCAGGTCGTTCGTGCCTCGCCCACCGGTGCGTCGATGCGTTCCTTTAACTCGTTTTCGTCGTCCGGCTCGCCTGGTAGCCGTTGTTCGCCTCGTACTCGCAACAAGGCCTTGGGCAATAACACTAATACGGGATTGGGGTCTTCGATAGCCGACAACATCAACCCATACGCATCCAGAGCATTGGAAGGCATTACAATTTTCCAGCCCGGAAGTCGGCTTGCCCAACTCTCAAAACTGTGGGAGTGATACAAACTTCCGCGGATGCCCGATCCTGATGGTGTCATCACGACCATCGGCAAAGGGTACTGTCCTGCCCCGGCCCAATATTGATTGCCCGCTACTTTCAACAAGTCGATGACATTGAAACCATAATCGCAAAATTGAATTTCAGCCACGGGACGACCACCGGCATAGGCGATACCCATGGCCATGCCGATGATACCGCGCTCGTCCAGAGGTGAATTCCAGGCCGTGCGAAGCCCTTGGGTAGCGGTGAACACGCCGCCCAACGGTGGTCCGACATCCTCACCGAACACGTCCGTCACACCGAGATGTTCCTCGCCGTAGTGCAGTGCCAAGCGGACGGCCTGAACCAGGGTGGCCATGCTTACTGTTCCTTCAGTTGGGTAAACCCGTGTAATCGTCCGGGTATACCGCGTCGATTTCCGGTCGACTCGCCGCATAGGTGTAGCGTTCGACATCCTCGGGGCGCGGCATGGGTTCGTTCAGTGCTTGCTCAACAGCCTGCTCGACCTCGGTATGAGCGTCCTCGTGCATCTGATCGAGGTGGCCGCGGTCAACGCCCTCATCCAGGAGGATGCGCTCAAACCGCTCGATGGGGTCTTCTTGGGTACGATCGCGCAATGCCCCAGACGAGGATGAGTGCCCGAACAGTCGCGAGACGTTCGCTTCCAAGAAGAACGGCGTTCGCGTGGCTCGGCAGTGCATCAGCCCACGCTCGACAGCGTGCCATGCGCGAATCGGATCATTCCCGTCCACCACTTCGCCTGGAACACCGAAGGGAATCCCGCGGTCAACGACATGGCGTTCGCTATGGACGCTGCACGCCGGGGTCGAGATTCCGTAACCGTTGTTCGTCACCACGATCAGTACCGGAACCTCACGGCCTGGCAGCGTACTCCAGATCAGGCACGAGGCGAAATCGCCCTCCGCTGTGCCCGCCTCGCCGCCCAGGACGACCGTGACGCCTTCGCTGTCGGGCAGACGCTTTTGCATCAGCGCGGTGCCGGGAGCCATCGCGTACTGGACTTCGATGACCGATGTGACCGGAATGACGTTCCACTCGCGTTTGCAGAAATGGCCGACGAAATTACGCCCCAAAGAGTGCGAGTCGGTGGCGGTCATGGCCATCTGTCGGATGCTCTCGATGACAGGCATCCCCAGGGCAAGCATGAGGGCGGAGTTGCGATAGTGAAGGTGTAGATAGTCATAGCGTGGCCCCTGGCCGCGACGAATCTGCAAGCCCAGGGCGACGTTGAAGGCTTCTTCGCCAGGGCCTCCAATCCAGAAATGGCCCAACCCGGACTTGGACATTTTGATCATCCGCTCTTCCATGACGCGAGCGCGGACCATGAGACGGTGAATCGTCAGACACTGTTCCAGGGGTAATGATTCGCGTCCGCTGTAGACGAGGGTCGGAAGGATGGCGACCGCATCATCACCGGTCAACGGGTCGCTGTTCATGGTTCTCTCCTGGGCTGGGCATTTCGCTTCCTTGCAAATACCCGATGCCGCTTCCCTGTTGTTGATAAAACAGCGAAGATTGGTAATTTACGAAGCCGTTGCTATACAGGCGAGCTAGGGATTTTATTTCCCGAACAACGGCTCTAACACTATTCTACGCCAGATGGTAGGAAAGAAGAAAGTGGAAGCGGTTTGCCGGGGGCGAGCGGGGTGTGTTAACGCCCCGATTCGCCGTCGCTCGGTACGTGGGCCAGCAGTTCGGCTAATGCCTCAAGTGCTTCGCTGGCGTCGGGGCCGTCGGCTTCGAGGATCAGTTCGACGCCGGGCATGGCGGCGAGAGAAATCAAATCCCAAATACTCTTGCCGTTGACGGCGCGATCGTTGAAGCGAACGCTGACATTGCTCTCAAAGCGCGCAGCCAGTTCGGCAAAGGCAGCACTAGGTCGCAAGTGCAAGCCGTTGGGGTTGGCAACCAAGACTTTCCGCTGAAGAGGCGTCAGTTCCATGTCCCGAAAGTCCCGTGGGTAAGCGGGGCACTGGAGGTAATCATTCAACGATCCAGACCATCCACAAGAGCACAAATTTGCTCGCGGGTCGTCGCCGCTCGCAGTGCAGACTTGAAGCTACTATCTTCGCGCAGACTACGCGAGACATTCTCCAAAGCCCGTAAATGATCGCCGGGTCGGTCCTGCGGCGAAATCAACAATACAAATATATGGACCGGCTCGCCATCCAGGCTCTCGAACGCTACTCCCCCGGGGGAAACCGCGATGGTCGCCACGAGGCGATCCACACTGGGATGCTTCGTGTGCGGGATGGCGACCCCTTTGCCGATCCCCGTCGAACCGAGTAATTCGCGTTTCAAAATGGCGCGAATAATGTCTTCCTGGTCAGCCCCTCGGAATAACCCGGTGGCGGCCAAGCTATCGACCATCTGTCGAACGACCGCCTCCTTCGAGGAGGCGTTCAGGGCCGGCAGGATGGCGTTCCGACACACGAAGTCGCTCATTCGCATGGCCGGCGGTCTCCGCTCACTGCTCGTTGGAGGTCCGGGGCAATTCTCCAGCGTGAGGCACTCGCCGGTGGTCCTGCACCTTTTCCTTGTACCTTTTTAACTGGCCTTCGATTTTGTGCATCGCCAGATCGAATGCAACCATTACTTCGTGATTTGCCTCGGTAGCGATGAAGTCGTGCTTGTGCTCGGCTTGGACTTTGATTTCGACATGGCAGGAATCGACTTCGCTTTTCTTCAGATCGACGACAACTTCAATCATCGTCAACCGATCGAAGTAGTGCAACAGCTTTTCTGCCTTCTCTCGGATAATCTGCTGGGCCGTTTCACCCAGATGCCCATGTCGCGCCGATATTTTCACTTGCACGATTTACTTCCTCCTACGTTATCAGGATATTCTAGCCTGATAATAACCCGTAGGCAATGTCCACGCCGTGGAACCCCCTCTTTACTCGTCTTTTAACCGAAACCCACGCCTTCGCTGATTACTATACCGTGCTAAGGCTTCTTCGATGATCGGTAGAGCCGCTTCCGCTGGTTGCAGCGCGTCCACCTCGACGGCTTTGCCTTCCAGTTGTTTATAGTCCTGGAAAAACCGTCGCAGCATGTTCAACCGATGTATCGGCAGTTCGTTCGCCTCGTGAAAGCCGTTGTATTCCGGATCGTGAGTTGCAACTGCCAAGAGTTTATGATCTCGCTTGCCGCTATCGATCATCGTCATCAGGCCGATCACCCGCGATTGTACCAGGGTCAGCGGCGCGACTGCCTCCTGGCACAACACCAAAACGTCCAGCGGGTCGTCGTCTTCGGCCAACGTCTGAGGGATGAAGCCATAGTTGGCCGGGTAATACACAGCCGAGTACAAAATGCGATCGAGTCTCAGCATTCCAGTTTCTTTGTCGAGTTCGTACTTGACGCTCGACCCCATCGGAATCTCGACTACAGAGATAAACTCGGCGGGTAAACCCTTACCTGGAGTTACGTCGTGCCAAGCGTGCATCGGCATTTGTCAACCTCTCGGCGTATCGCCATCCTCTACCAAAATGATTATTAGTATGCTTCGCTGATAGAGGAACATCGTTCTTTGTCAATCACGACTGGTCGGTTACGCCGCCTGCCGTGATTCGTTGTCATGCAGATTGATTGTCGAACGGATAGAATAGGCCGGCTTACCCTGACTCTCGAAGTAGGTCCGTGCCAGCAGTTCGCCCAGTAGTCCCATAGATAGGAACTGTACTCCGACTAACTCCAGCCCCACGCTCAATAACAACAGCGGGTTGCCCGTCATGAATACTGGATTGGGCGAGAAATACTTCATTCCCACGGTTGCCAGAAATGCCACCACTCCCAGAAACATTGCAATCAGCCCCGGCATTCCCAAGGCGTGCATGGGGCGCGTGACGTAGGTGTGCAAGAACTTTACCGTGATCAGGTCCAACAACACTCGGAAGGTACGCGACAGCGTGTACTTCGTCACTCCTGCGACACGTGGCCGATGGTTTACGGGAACTTGCATTACCTTCGCGCCGTGCATCCGTGCCAGCACCGGAATGAAGCGGTGCATTTCACCGTAGAGCGGTAAAGCCTCGGCCAAATCGCGGCGCATAACGCGCAGCGTGCAGCCCATGTCCTTGATCTCGACGCCTGTCACTTGTCGGATCAGCCAGTTACCCATCAGGCTCGGCACTTTTCGCAGGAATAAGCCGTCCTGTCGCTTGGCGCGTAGACCGAACACAGCGTCGTAACCTTCGCTCAAGAGCGTCAGCAATTTTGGGAAGTCAGCCGGGTCGTTTTGGAGATCGCCGTCCATCGTGGCGATCACATCACCACTGGCCGCGTCAATCCCCGCCCGGAGAGCGGGTGTCTGCCCGTAGTTGCGTCGTAGGGCGATGACTTTGATACGACGGTCGTTCGCGGCGATGCGCTCCAGCACCAGCAATGAATCATCGGTTGAGCCATCATCGACAAGTAATACTTCGTAATCCGTTATTCCCGAAGGGCCGGACGCACCCACGAGGGGAGCCAGTGCTCGCGTGATTTCTTCGTGTAACCGCGGCAGATTGTCGCGTTCGTCCTTGATCGGCACAACGATGGATAGCATCGACATGGATGAATCCCCTGTCAGGAAACGAGCAAATCCAGCGTAAGGGGGTCGTCCCCTAGCTGGGTGAACGAGGCGTGCGGTTCATCGAATAGTTCCACTAACAGCGAATAACGGCCCGGAGGCAAGGCAGGTAGTGAAGCCCGCAGGTCG
>RGDT01000132.1 GCA_009918525.1 Planctomycetia bacterium | reverse complement strand
CCAGTCGCTAATAACTTTTCATCTTGATTATCATCCTGATCATCATCTTCATCTTTAAAATGATTACTCATTAAAAAAATTAATGAATATATATTCTCTATTATTTCCACTCGAAATTTCTGACCGTGATGTTTCCGGAGCAACTTGATTTGTTCCGGTGTGACATCAATCACGCCGCCAACCGAGTCCACTTTCGCCTGAAATTCGATGGAGTCGGTGTAGTCTTTGATCTGATCACTGTAAACTCCGAACGATTTCAGCTGATGCGGCATCTGCTTTTGAAAGTTAAGTGTGTCGATCACAACGGGCATAACCGCCTTAACACGCGGATCGCTCGCCGCCGTCAGCCACGAGGTCCAACCGCGTTTACTAGCCCCAGATACGACAAACTGTTTCATTTCCGCTTTCAAGTGCTGTTTCGAGAACGCTTGCAGAGCATCCATCGCTTTGATGAGACTTTTCACCATTGGAAATAACAAGGGCCAATCAGCGTCCTTGGTATCGAGGAAACGCACGAAAGTCTCAGCGATTAGGGCGTCTTCTCGCTTCCCTCCGAACAGAGGTTGTTGCGGAATACCGTACAAGAACGCGACCGGGGCTTTAATTTGCATCGCTAACTGCGATTGCAAGAGCGTGTTACGGGGGCTTGGCGTTCCGCCCGTGTTCCACAGAAGCATCGAATCAGTCGGTTTGATCCCCGACGGCACAATAACGACGAGATCGTGCTTCCACTCAATTTTTTGCCACGTCTGCGACGTGAGCGACAGCGTGTAGACGGTGGCTGCCTTTGACGTGGAGTTCTTTTCCAGTTTCCAGGCAAACGAAGTATCGGGTTTGGCCACGTATGTTGCCAGATCGGCGCGGGCCGTCGCCGCGCACACCAACACACAGCAGAGTAAACGCATGAGAGACACCTCCAAGGTTTACTAGGCAGAGTAGCGATGCCAGGAACAATCGACACCGGGAAAAAGAGGGGAGGAGCGGCTCTCGGGGGAGAGAACCGCTCCTCATAATTGAGTCGCAGGGGGAAGGGAAGGGGGAAAGGTATTTGGCAGGTCAGCCCAAGGGGAAGAAGGGCCGGTCGTCGCGTCACCGACTCGCGGGGGAGCGAGGTCGGCGTCGTTTTGACGAGATTATGTAAAGCACAGCCCGTGCCAATCATAGAGGATATTTTTCGATTGCGACGTAACTATCGACTATGAATCTATTTGCGATAGGATGACGATGAAGTGCCTCTCGTCCATAGCCCGGAGCTTTTGTAAATCCTTCCTCACGAACCGGTAAAAATATCCTAGCCGAGAACTTCTGCCATGATTCACGATAACCTTTTCAAAGAACTTCATAGTGCGATTAGTGAAATCGTGCTAATTGACCCACACACGCACATTGACCCACATCGTCCAGCCTCTCGGACGCTTGATGATATTCTCGGCTATCACTACTACACCGAGCTTGCCCATTCGGCCGGTATGACTCAGGAACCGTTGGCCGCTTCCGTGCCCCCACGTGAACGAGTTCGGGCCATCCTAGCGCACATGCCACGCTACGACAACACAGCCCAGTATGCTTGGTTTCTCGACATTTGCCGGACATTCCTCGGTTACGACGGCGATCGTGTCAATCCGGCGGACGCGGACTGGCTTTTCGATGCGGCCGAGCGTCTGATGGCTCAACCGGATTGGGAGCAACAGGTACTCACGCGTTCCAAGCTGGAGGCGGTTTTCCTGACCAACGAGTTTGATGACCGATTGGAGGGATTCGACACCACACGCTACATTCCCTGTTTGCGGACGGATGATCTCGTCTTCAAACTCGATCAACCCTCAGTGCGCCAACGACTTGCAAAAGCGACCGGGATCGAGGTTGGCGATGCCAAGAGCGTGAGGTTGGCGGTTTCCAAGCTGTTTGCCCATTTTGCCGCACGTGGTGCGCGTGCTTGTGCCATCTCGTTACCCCCGGATTTTTCGCCTCGTCCGGTGACCGAGTTCGACCTGAACAGTGACCCAGCAACACGGGCAAGCGGCGTGTTTTGGATGCTGGCCGAACATTGCCGCGAGTTCCAACTGCCTTTTGATCTAATGATTGGGGTTAATCGTCGTGTGTATCGCAATGGGGTCTATCAGGGGCAGGATTTGTTCGATAGTCGTACGTCATTGATGTTGTATGCGGAGTTATTCAACGCCTTCCCGAGCGTTCCGTTTTGCGTTTCGGTGCTGTCGAGTACGATCAACCAGGAATTGTGCAGTTTCGCGTGGATTTTCCCTAATGTCATCACCTCGGGCCATTGGTGGTATGCTAATGTTCCGGCGTTCATTCGCCCGGATCTCGCGGCCCGACTGCAAGCAGTACCCAAAACGAAGCAACTGGGTTACTATAGCGATATGTATAAGCTGGAGTTCGGCTTACCCAAGTTCAATATGTATCGTCGCGTCTTGGCCGGGGTGCTGGCCGATGATTTTGTCCGAACAGGTCAGTTGAGCGTGGATCGAGCCGTTGAGCTAGCGCGTTTCGTGCTGCGCGACAATGTACGAAGTATTTTTCGAGTGTGACCAAAGTTGCCCCTCGCTTGTCCTCGGGAATGATGATTCGCCCTCAAGAACGGCAAGGGTCAAAACATTAGTTCGCTGATAACCTGGCGAATGAGGCAGGCGAAAGCAAACCATCGAGGAACTACCGTTGCGATTCGGTCTGAGCCGAAAACGCGAGTGACGGCTCATTGTCTCATCACCGGACGAATAGGTTCTCGTTACCGATTATCGTTAAAACCGTTTCATCCCGCAAACCTTCGTGCGCCGATACACTAGAGATAGGAGGCGACAGCGGTGGCGCTGATCGAGATTGATAATCTGGTAAAAACTTACGATCTGGGCGAGGTCAAGGTTCATGCGTTGCGCGGCGTTTCGCTTCGCATCCAGGAGGGAGAGTTCGTCGCGCTGATTGGTCCCTCCGGGTCTGGTAAATCAACCTTGATGAATACCCTGGGTTGTTTGGATCGGCCGACATCCGGGAGTTACAAGCTCGCAGGGGATGAAGTCGCGGGACTGAATCCGGACCAGTTGGCCCAGATGCGGACGAGGCGTATCGGTTTCGTGTTTCAGAGTTTTAATCTTCTCTCGCGGACAACCGCGCTGGAAAATGTTGAAGCGCCGTTGCTTTACAATCGCGATTGCCCCCGCCATGAACGTCGTGCCCGCGCTGCCGGACTGCTTGCCAAGGTCGGGCTTGGCGAACGGTTGGATCATCGTCCCAATCAATTATCCGGCGGACAACAACAACGTGTCGCCATCGCTCGCGCTTTAGTAATACTGGAAATCTCGACACGCGGACGAGCCGCGAGATCATGGCGTTTTTCCGCGAACTGAATCGCAACGATGGGTTGACGGTGATACTCGTCACGCACGATCTGGAAGTCGCGCGGAAAGCCGACCGTGCCATCGTTCTGATCGACGGACAGATAGCGATCGACGCCCATGACATCGAAGAGGCGGCCCAGGTCTTGCATCGTCGCGCCAGGCTAGACGACGACAATGTCGGGAAAGATGCGGAAGCCTGAACATGAGAAGCCTCGTACTTTTGTTCCCGTTACTGGTGTGCGGTTGCGGACTGACCGCCGATGCCATCGCGCATCAGCTTGTATTGCCCGAAGCCCGAGAAATCGAACGACGCGAACCGGATCAACTGCCGCCTACGCCCATACCGCCAACACCTGCCCCGCGTACTGTTAGCCAACCCGGCGACGTGCGAGACTGGGAGCTATCGTTGGATGAGGCCATCAAGATTTCCCTGGTCAATGCGAATGTTGTCCGCGTCTTGGGTGGGCTATCGGCATCGTCCAGTGGTCGGACGATCTACGACGCTGCGATTACGAATACCACAATCGATGTCGAGCAGAGCCGTTTCGACCCGACCTTCAGCCAAACGCATCGCGGCAACCGTACAGAATCGCCCGTGGCGACTTCCGATCCGTTCAATCCAGCCACGACGCGCATCGGTGGGTTGCGGATTGACGATTATCGTGTCGAAACATCGCTGGAAAAGGTTGATTTATGGGGTGGTACCTCGCAGCTACGCTGGGTGGAGCAGCCTAGCCGAGTGGCTGATCCGTTTCCGGGGACGTTCGCTCTGAATCCGCAAAATCGCTCGTTCTTGGAAATGAGCTACACGCTTCCTTTTCTGCAAGGGGCTGGTCCGGCGGTCAATCTCGCTCCGGTGGTGATAGCCCGCATTGACACCGAGCGTTCGTTTTTCCAGTACAAGGACGCCGTTCAAGAGATGGTACGTAGCGTCGTTGATGGATATTGGAATCTCGTACAAGCACGTACGGAAGTATGGGCGCGGCAAAATCAATTCGATCTGGCTGAAACTGACTTTAACATCACCGAAGCGCGAAGAAAAGTAGGGTTAGCCGATCTTGGTGCGTATTCCCAGAAAAAAGTAGCATTGGAACAGTTTCGCTCGTCATTACTTCAGGCCAAAGCAAACGTATTGGCTCGCGAGGGGGCATTGAGAAATCTGCTAGGTTTGCCCCCGGAAGACCAGCGAAGGATTGTTCCGACCAGTTCGCCGACGACGACTTCTTTTCGTCGTGACTGGGAAAAATTAGTTAAATTAGCCGAACGTCATCGCCCCGATGTCATTGAGTTAAAGCTGATTTTGGAAGCCGATAACCAACGACTATTGGTAGCCGAAAATCAGGCATTGCCCCGACTCGATGGAGTCGCGACCTACCGCTGGAATGGTTTAAGCGGTGAGGCTCCTAATGGGCAGTATCTTGCGACCAATTTTGGGCAGTTCACCGACTACACGATAGGCGTGAATTTCAGCGTGCCGCTGGGTCTGCGGTCGGCCCGTGCCCGTGTCCGTCAACAACAGTTACTCATCGCTCGCGACCGTGCCAATCTCGATCAGGGATTGCACACCGCTATTCATACACTGGCGATCAGTGTCCGCGAACTGGACACTGCCTACGCCCAATATGAAATCAATAAAAACCTCCGGGCGGCGGCTCTGGAGAACCTCAAGTATCAACTCGCCCAGGAACGCACGGGCCGCGTGATCTACCTCAATGTTCTTCAGGCGCTCCAAGATTGGGGGAATGCCGTCAGCAGCGAAGCCCTATCGCTGACAACGTACAACACGGCGTTGGCAACGCTGGAACGCAACACCGGGACCATATTGGAATCGCATGGTTTGGTGTTTCTGGAAGAACAGTTCGGTGCCGCTGGTCCGCTGGGGGCGCTGCATCCCGACATCTACTATCCCCGTTCTATTCGCTCGACCGGCAAGCCCAACCGCTATCCTGGCGGAAAAAGCCCGTCCGAGGAGTCGTTCGATCTGAAGAAACCCACGGAAAGTCGCAAAGAATCTGATGTGCCTCTTCCTCTGCCCAGGCCGATTCCCCCGAACGATCCCAAGTGATTGGGCGCGACCGACAGCCAATCAAGGTTATCGCTCGACCCATTGGGCGAAGGGTAGACCGTGTTCCTCGATGCGTAGTAGTTGGTTGTACTTGGCCAGTCGTTCGCTTCGGGCGACGCTACCGATCTTGATTTGTCCCGCACCGCTGGCAACGGCCAAGTCCGCGAGAGTGCTGTCTTCCGTCTCCCCGCTGCGGGCGCTGACAATGGCTCGATAGTTCGCCTCGCGGGCCAAGGTAAGCACGCGCCAGGTTTCGGTCAGTGTGCCGATCTGATTCACCTTCACCAAGACCGCATTGGCTAGACCGCGGTCGATGCCCATTATCAATCGTTGGGGGTTGGTTACGAAGAGGTCATCGCCAATTAGTTGTACTTTGGGCAGTCGTTGGGTTAGTTCGAGCCACCCTTCAAAATCGTCTTCGGCTAGGCCGTCTTCGATACTGCGAATCGGATAGGCGTTACACCATCGCACGAGACGTTCCACCATCCAACCGGACTCGACGACTCGTCCACCGCCTTCCTGGAGATAATAACGTCCATCGCGGTAGAAATGCGTTGCCGCCACATCCAGGGCAATGGCTGCTTCGATCCCCGCCGAGCGATAAGCCTCTAATAGTAGTTCGATGGCTTGCTCACTGCTTGACAGTTTTGGCCCATAGCCGCCTTCATCACCGACAAGCGCCCCCTCGTGTCCGTGTTTCTTCAACACGCCGGCCAAGGATCGGTAGACGGCACACGTCGTCTCCAGTGCTTCGGAATAAGTGGACGCATGAATCGGCAGAAACAAGAAGTCTTGTAGATCAAGATTGCCCCCCGCATGAAGTCCTCCGCTGATCATGTTCACCATTGGCAAGGGCATCCGACAGCGTTCCCCGCCGAGATATTTCCACAGCGGTATCCCAGTGACGGCGGCAGCGGCATGAGCGCAGGCCAGTGATACGCCTAGGAGGGCATTCGCTCCGAGTCGTCCTTTATTTTGAGTACCGTCGAGTTGACAGAGTAGTTCATCGATCGTGGACTGTTCACGCACGTCTTGGCCGATCATGGCGTCGGCGATAGGGCCGCGAACCGCTTCGACGGCTCTGCGCACGCCTAAGCCTCCGTATCGCGATTTGTCACCGTCACGAAGTTCGACCGCTTCGTGTCGGCCTGTGCTGGCCCCCGACGGTACACTAGCCCGACCATAATGGCCGTCGGTGGTAAAGACTTCGACTTCAATGGTCGGTCGGCCGCGACTGTCAAGCACTTCGCGGGCGTGCAAACGATTAATAATCATGAGGTTGCGTACCCTTCCGTAATCTCATAGGGACTGGATCGTTGAAAGTGATCCTGACGGTGGTGTCTATTCCAACACCTATAGCGGTCGCATCCGACATTTTCATTCGGGAGGCAATGGTCAGGTTCATACAGAACACAATCGGAGACTGCAGGATGACTGAAGCATATATTGGGTTATGTCTTCTATGGCTAGCGGTCTCTTTCGAACCCTAAAAACCGATGATTAGTTGACAGACGTAGATTTATACCTCATGGTTGAAAAGTTCTAGTGATTGTGCAAAATGAAGCGTTTGCTGTTGGCTAATGATTATCCGTTCATCGTGAAGGACGCGACGAATGACTACGACAGATCTGGGCGTTTGCGAGTGGTTTGTCTGGGATTTACGCCGAAGTAATCTGATCGAAAGCGTCGAATTAGATCGGGTCGTCGGAGAGTTCTTTGCGAAAAATCCGGGAGCGGAACCACCCCAATTGGCTGATTTTCTCGTAACGCAAAAGCTGCTGACGGCTTTTCAGGCGGAACGAATCCTCCAGGGTAAGACGCAAGGATTTGTCCTCGGGCCTTTCAAACTCATGGACGCCATCGGATCGGGCACCATGGGCACAGTCTACAAAGCCCTCAGTAAAAACGACGACAAAAACTATGCTGTTAAGGTTTTGCCGCGACGGAGCATGTGGAATGTGCGAATCGCGCGTCGGAAGGTTCGCCTCTTTGAGCAATGCTCTCATCCCGTAGTTGTGCCCTTTGTCGATGTGGGAACTGCCGGTGGTATGCACTATCTGGCTTGGCCGATGGTCGATGGCAAGCCGCTGGACAAAATTGTCATGGAATCGGGGAAGTTGGCCCCCGATCAGGCGGCCCGGTATGCCTTGCAAGCCGCGGAGGGACTGGAAGCATCTCATCAACTCGGTTTGTTTCACGGATTGCTAAAACCGTCAAACCTGATGATCATTTCCCCAGACCAGCTAAGGATTCTCGATTTCGGCATCGGCTGCCTTCTGGCCGAGACGGAAGGCGAGTCGCTCGTGGATACCATGTCCACTGCCAATGCGGTTAGTAGTGGGTTGGACTGCTCCAGCCCCGAGTCGATTATGGATCCGACCAACCTCAACGCAATCGGCGATCAGTATAGTCTTGGTTGTGTGCTGTATTACTGTCTGACGGGTCGCTATCCCTTTCCAGATGGTTCGGCGGTCGAAAAGATGATGGCACACCAAAACAAGCAGCCCAAACCCATCAAAGAGTTTGCGGCCGACGCTCCTGATGGTCTGATAGCAGTTGTGGAGCGGTTGATGCAAAAGAATCCCGTTCATCGATATGTTAGCTGTATGGAGGTGGTTGAAGCTCTTCGTCCTTTCACGACACCTGGCGGAGCGCCAGTAGTTCTGCGGCGCGCGACGATGCAAATGCCTCGAATCAGAGTGCTTCGTCAGACATCGCCAATGGACCAGACGCCTGCGCCGAACATGTCGGAATCACCGATCTCCCGATCAGCTATTGGCCAACCACTGCCTCCGGTAGCACCTTCATCGCTTCCGCAATCCTCAGCACCCCTACCGGCAGCGCCACGATCGGATAGCGCCTCGACAGTGTCTCAGCGCGAACCCGTGCCAACACCTGTCGCTCCTCAACCTGTGGTGGAATGGACTCGACTGCGTCCAACACCCACACCGACGGACCCGATGCCGGTGCCGAGTGTTAGCCCCGCGACGCAGCCAGCACGTCTGGAAGAACCACAGCGTGGTTCGGGGTCCGGTAATGCTATCATCATCATAATTGCCATCCTGGCTGGCATTTTGTCGTTCCTCGTCAGCCGTGCAATATTTTGATCCGCTCACGCTACAGGAATTCATGCAATTACATCGAGTTATGAACCGGCTCGCGCTTGAAATCGTTTTCTCCGTACTTGGCTAATCGGTCTATCCGCGTGCAATGCTGATGGATACTCTATTCTCGAACGAGGGAGGGTATCTGATGGGCGAAGCATTACTTGTTCATAACGTATACTTTCAACTTAACGACCGATCACCGGGCGCTCGTGCGGCACTTGTTGCTGCATGTCGAAAGTACCTGCCGGGACATGACGGTATCGTCTTCTTCGCATGTGGTGAACTTTGTGGGGAGTTGGCTCGCGAAGTAAACGACCGCGACTGGGACGTTGGTTTACACATCATATTCCGCGATAAAGCTGCTCACGACTTCTACCAAGATACTCCGGCTCATCACCAGTTCGTCGCCGAAAATAAAGCAGGTTGGTCCAGGGTGCGGGTTTTCGACACGATCGCTGGGCAATCTGCCACCCCTTAATACCCGAGGAGTACCATGACGCACGGACACGCACACGAAGAGGCGGAACATGCCTCGCACCATTCGCATGATCCCTTCGATAAACGAGTGGCTTTAACCATCATGGTTGTTGCTGGGCTTTTGGCCGGGGTCAAGCTCCTGGCTCATCGTTGGCATAACGAAACGCTCATCTACCAGATCAAGGCCGGTGTCTACCAAGGCAAGGCTAATTCGTCCGAGACGGCATCGGCCAATCAATGGGCGTTCTTTCAGTCGAAAAAGATGCGCGAGTTAATGTCGTTACAGGAAGCAACCCTGTTGTATCAGTCTGCTATTCGCGTCACGGGTAAAGAGGTACCATTACCCGATCGCGACAAACGGCTTGCGGATGTCATCAAAGAACTGGAGTCGGAAAAATTAGACGAGGCCGCAAAGGTTGCAGAGAAAATCATCGATGAGGCTGATGCAGGGTATCGCGTTCTGGTTTCTGAGGTAGACCCGCGCAGCGCGTTGTCCGTTATCGCGGGGCGGATCACGGCCGCACGCTATCGTGCCGAAGGCGTCGCGATTCAGGCCAAGGCCCGCAAGGAAAAAGAGAAAGCCGACGAGTACACCAAGAAAGCCGAGGAAGCGAGAGAAATCAGCGGCCGGTATCACGATCAGGCGGGCTGGTTCGACATTGGGGAACTGGGTGTTGATCTTGCCATCGTGCTTCTGGGCGTGGCAATTCTTTCCAAACAAAAAATATTCTGGTTTAGCGGAATGTTGCTCGCTGTTGCCGGTTTGGTGGTCGTGTTAATCGGTTTCAGTCAGTGATGATTCAGGCTCCGCCATAATTCGCTCGGAGTGTAGTACCAAAAATTTCTCTTGTGGGGTTCGGAAAGTTGCTCTTACGTGAAACATGACCTAAGTTTCAAATGTCCTCGACATTGGGGAGATGAAGAGGATAATAAGAGCCGTCAGCAGTGAGGGGATTGCTGACGGCTCTCTCTTTTTTCTGGCCATTTCCGTCTGGCGGTGATACCGGTATGTTATCAGAGGTCACAAGTTTCAAACCGGTGGGGAGAATCCGATGAAGCGACTACTTGCGCTGATCTTGGCCCTTGGATTGCTGGCAACCGTTGTCCCGACGGTCGCCGCCCGATTCCAAGAAGAACCAAAGAAGAAAGACGATAAGAAGGACGGCGGGAAGAAGGAAGAACCTAAGAAGGAAGCACCTAAGAAGGAAGAACCTAAGAAGGAAGAGCCTAAGAAGGAAGAACCCAAACTTACAGACGCTCAAAAGGCTGACCTCAAGGCACTGACCGGTAGTTTCACGATTGTCTCCTACGAACGCGACGGCAAAAAAGAAACGTCCGAGGCAATCAAGAAGATGAAAGTGGTTCAGGAAGGAGCCGAGTGGAAGTTCTTCGTGGGCGAGGACATCACGCTGGGCAAAGACACCCTGAATCCTGAGAAAAGCCCCAAGGAAGTTGATAGTTACTATCTGAACGGCCCGGCTCGCGAGAAGACGGTCAAGGGGCTGTACAAAATTGATGGCGACACCGTTACCTACATTCACGCGGATCCCGGTAAGGA
>RGDT01000131.1 GCA_009918525.1 Planctomycetia bacterium | reverse complement strand
GATTGTCGGAGGCGAGTTGTTCGGCACGAGCTTTGAAGGCGTTCTTGTCGATGTCGGCGGCCGTTTTTTCGTCGCGGAGACGATTTTTTTCGATTACGAGCATATTGTTTTTGTTGCGCTCGTCGTTGAGCTGAGACACGAGCTTGGAGGTGTCTTCCTGACGACGGGCCACGTCAGCGACCGACACCGTCGTCGTCGTCGATGCCTTGGCCAGTGCGACTTTGAGATCAGCCGTTTCGCGATTCTTGTCTTCGAGTTGCTTTTTCAGGGCGTCGATGGACCGTGCCCGTTCATCGAGCAGAACCGCAGCCTTGGCCGCTACGCGACCGGCGTCCTCCGGCCTTTCGACACGCAGTTCCTTGTCGCCCGAGGCGGCGAGTTTTTCGTTGAGATCGACTTGCTGCTTGAGCAGCCTTTCTGATTCGGACTTGTAGGCCGCAGCCGTACCCGCTGAGACCGCATACTGCGATTCGAGTTTCTTGTAGGCTTCAGACCAGTGAGTGCGAGCCGTGTAGTCCATCACAGCAAAGGCACCCACGACGAGGCTGAACACCAGATTCATGAAGACAAGCAACTTACCAACGGTCGTCATGGTTCTGGTCCTTTCACCTGCCGACCGGTGTCGGCGTTTTTTAGACAATCTATGAAATCTTTTGGTTGGAAGCGTATGCCGTTTCGTCGTGCAATTGTCAACGGCATTTTAGTGTACAGTGTCTACTTCTTTCCGTCCATCCCTTTGAGGCGAATCAGAGTGCGGCGAAGCGAAGCGATCTGGTCGTCAAGCATGGAAATACGTTCGCCAATGACCGCTGCTTCGACAACGGCCTTGGTCCCGAGATGCTCGACGGACTCGGTTTCTTCGATAATGCCGAGGCGTTTGATGCGCTCCAACACGAGCTTGTCACGCAGGCCAATCTTTTCACCTTTGGGTGCCGTCAGACGATTGGTGAGAAGAATATCAGCGTCAAATTCTTTCGCCAGTTGATCGAGATGGGTTTCGTTTTCGGCTTGGGATTTCTTCAACAGACCATCGTAGGCAGCGATAGAAAGGAGCGGCTTCTTAGCCCGATCTTCAGCGGGAATCCGCAGAGGACGTCGTGGTGTCTTAGGGTCGGCCTTGGGCACACCGTTGTCCTGCACTTCAATATCACGCGCTGGGTCCGTATCGGTAGCGCGAGAACGGACGTGCACCAGTTCCTCTGTGTACCATTTTTGGTCGGACTGACGCATTTCCTCGCGAACGAGCAACGCCTCGTTGGCATCCCGCCAACCGGCCTCTACGGGGGCTATGGCGTCGGTGACCTCTTTGAGCGCAGCTTTACGCTGGGCAGTCAGTCCGGCGGGGTCGGAGCCTTTGGCTACCTTTTCGGTCCAGTCGATACCACTGGTGAACAGTCCCACACCAAAAGCTGCCATCATCAGGCTGATGACGAGGTTCAGCATCACGAACAGTTTTCCGATGAACGTCATGGTTTTGATCCTCCGCCTGCCTTGGATTCCGCGTCGCGTACCTGACGTTCCAGATCGCGGATTTCGCGTTCCTTGTCGGCCAAGGTCCCGAGAAGGTCACGAGCCTTGATGCGGACGAGGCGGGCCTTGTCGGTTTGCTCACGCAATTTGGCAATGGTCTGGGCTGTCTCGTCGGTCGATTCTTTCAAGGCCGCTTCCGCTTCCTCAACATCTTTTTGCCGTTGTTTCAGCGATACCCTCTGATCCGCCAACTTTTTCAAGTTTTCGGCGATCTGAGTGGTCTCGACTCGCAAGCGTTCCGCTTGTTCCCGAGCCTGCGACAGAAGGGCAGCATCGTCCGAGAGGAATAGGATACGCTCATCGGCTGAGGCTGCATCAACCTGACTGGCCAGGATACGCACCGTGGCGGAACGTGCTGCAATGGCATTCAGGGCCGTCTTGATGCCGGACAGAACGAACACTCTCCGTTGATGGCGTCGAACCGATTCACAGGAGGCCAATGCACGCGACCAATCCGCCGTACCGGGAGAGAAACCCTTCAGTCGAGCAACGTCGGGATGACTGGAGTCTGCTGTGATGTCCATGAGGGCTCGGGCACCGCTGAGACCAAAAAGAAGACGAGCAATGGCCGCTCGCTGAGATTCACGAGAGTTTTTGGGACGATCCGCAGCCGCACTCATCGATTGGTCGGCATTCGTGAGTGCATCGGCGAAGAGCCATTCCAGACGCTTGAGCATTTTGAGGCGTTGGGTGTCCAAAGCTTCAGAAAATAGGACTGCGATGTTCACGTTCGCTTGTGGATCTGCGGGGAGCCGATCGACGATGAGGGTCGTAATTGCTTCACTGGGAGCGCCGCCTTGTGAGCGTACACCGAGCCGAAACGCTTGAGCGAACGACCGATCCGGGCCGGAGGCCCCTTCTTTTTTCGCGTCACGCAAGGCGGCGGAGTATCGAGATTCGAGTGCCTTGACGCTCTCATCAGTACTCAAATGAGCTTGGGTGGCCAGGTACTCGTCACGTTCCAGCAAGCTATCGGACAACGGCAGAAGGACACCCGCTAGGTAGAAGGCTTGTTGACGTTTGTTCGTTTCTAGAGCTTGAATCTGCGAGTTCAGACTGTCCTGAATGGCCTTAACTTCTTCGACCTGAGTGCGAACCGGTTTTCCGCCCACCTGCGAAAACAGCTCATTGATTGTTTCGTCGCTGATATGGTCGATAGTGGGTTGGCCTTGCTTATCGACTTGGCTGTCATCGACTGGCACACCGTCGAGCATGAGGTCATAGCGGAACACAACGTAGGCCCATTGTTGACGGGCCGAGTAATCGACCGACGCGAGATAAATGAGACCAACCGCGCCGAGTAAATTGAGCAATGCCAGCAGTTTTCCGAACAGCGACATGTTCCGATTCACTCCCCGTCCGCTGACCAAGAGAAAGGTCCCTTGATGAACGATTCAAAAAGCGCATGCAAGGGCAAAACCCATCTTATTATAACCTATTATTCCTGATGGCAAGCCTATTCGTCAGGGGAAAAGTGATTAATTTCGCCGTTCCTTGGAACGGTCGGAGCGTTCCGCCCGGCACTATGAACACCAGGAATGACCTCCTAGAGTTCAAGCATTTGAGAAATTCGGGAGCCATTGCACGTTTTGCGGGTTACAATAAATTACTAAGCGGAGCCGAGGGTATGGCTCGCGATCGATTTTGGATGTCGCGAAAGGCCCCGATGCAGTCAGTCGGTAAATACGATTTGTTATCGAAAATCGCCGAAGGTGGGATGGGTGCAATCTATCGCGGAAGACATCGCGAGACCGGCGATATTGTGGCCATCAAGATCATGCCACCCCACATGGCCACGAACCCGGTTTTGCTGAAGCGATTCGAGCAGGAGTTCCGGGCCGCGAGTCGGCTCGATCACCCAAACATCGTTCGGGCAATCGATTATGGGGAGACGGCAACATCGCCCTATCTGGTGATGGAGTTCGTCGAAGGGGAATCGTTAGGAAAAAAACTGGATCGCGATGGCCCGATGCCGGAGGCGGACGCGATACGCATCATCGCCCAAGTAGCGCAGGGATTGCACCGGGCGCACAAGCAAAAATTGATTCATCGCGACGTTAAACCGGATAATGTGTTACTTCGCAAGGATGGTGTGGCCAAGTTGGCCGATCTGGGGTTGGTGAAGGAAAGGGAAGCCGATCTCAACTTGACCAAAACGGGACGAGGCCTGGGCACGCCACACTTCATGGCACCAGAGCAATTTCGCAACGCCAAAGATGCCGACGTGCGTTGTGATGTTTACAGTCTCGGCGCGACGCTGTATCAGATGTTGACGGGCGAGTTGCCTTATAAGTCGTCCGGGCCGCTGGATGCCTGGATGAAGAAGGTGCAAAACGACCTGATCCCGCCGCGCGACCTTGTTTCGACGATCACCGAACGGGCTAACTGGGCGATCCAGCGTGCGATGAATGCCGATGCGGACCAGCGTCCGCAATCATGCCGTGAGTTTATTGAGGATCTGACCGGACACAGTACCCGTAAGGTGCCGACGGTCGGGAGTCCGGTCATCGCGGATATTTATTATCTGGTGTATCGTGACGAGAACGGAGACACGCACACGGTTAAAGGTAGTGCGGCGGCGATACGTCGTTCGCTAAAGGATGGAATGTTAGGCGACGCCTCGAACATTCGGGCCAGTCGGAGCAAACAGGGGCCGTTTGAGCCATTACGAGATTTTCCGGAATTTCGCGACTTGTTAATGACATCGGGTCGCCACACGACGTCCACGAGTTCGTCGTCATCGCGGTCGGATACTCCTTCATCGCGCAATTCGACGAAGGACTCGGCGGCAGCGCCCCGAACACCGCGCGAACCGGTCCCGCGTTTGAATTTGCCCAATGGTAGCAAAGACGATTCCACGTCGTGGATTTATTACCTGTTGTTGTTCGTGGCAACAGCCGGAGTGGCGGCAGCGGCCTACTTTGCGCTTTGGCTGAAGAAGTGGCCGTTTTAATTACATCTAATCCTCTCGCAATCCTCACTATATCTTCATCACCAGCCGAGCCGACGGTGGTTATAATTTTTTTATTGTAGAGAGATATGCTATAATAAGAGGTATTAATGCGTTCCTTTTCGGCTCGCTACAGATCAGCGTTTACACTGATCGAACTACTCGTCGTCATCGCCATTATCGCGATCCTGATTGGCTTACTCCTGCCCGCCGTTCAAAAAGTGCGTGAGGCAGCCGCTCGCATGCAATGTGCGAACAACCTGAAACAGTTTGGATTGGCACTGCATAACTATGCACTGTCAAACGACAACTGTTTTCCTGCTAGTCGTATTACGGTGGGAACGGATGCCAAGTTTCGTTCTTGGACACCTTTAGCCCTAGCCTACGTCGAGCAGGACAATGTCGGTAAACTTTGGAATGAATCGCTGAAGTGGAATGTTGGTACGAATCTGACCACGGCACAAACGGTTTTCAAGCTTTTTAAGTGTCCCAGTGCCCCTGATGCGCGTCGTCCCGGTACTTTCGGTCTTATTGGTCCAGGCGATTATGGTTCCATAAATGCTATTCGTCGTCGCTTCTACACAGCCAATAGTGTTCCGAACTTCCCGATCCCCGGAACAGCCGCCGGCGATGAAGCTGTCGGTGCCTTACAAAAAGTTATTCGTACACCACTCTTGTCCATTACCGATGGACTGAGCAACACCATGATGATAGGTGAAGATGCCGGTCGTCCCAATCTCTACCAGCGTAGTCGTGACACGGGCACAATCACAGCCGATGGTCACGGTTGGGCCGACCCTGATTGCGGCTTCAGCGTCGATGGTGTGCAGGCCGATCTTGTGACGACCGGTGGAACCTGTTTTATCAACTGCACCAATGATAGCGAATTCTACTCCTTTCACACCGGCGGTATGAATACCTGTATGGCCGATGGCTCGGTGAGGTTTATCTCAGCCAGCATCGCTCCGGCGACGCTAGCTGCGTTGGTGACCGCTCAGGGCGGCGATATTGTTCCAGGCAACTTCTGATACTTGCGACGGATAGAATTTTACTGGTATTCGTACACAAACTCGGTTTGGCTCTTGTGTTGACCACAAAGAGCCAAACTGAGTTTGTGTTTTTGGGCAGGCCATTCTACCGTGAACTACAACCGACGCTTCCGGTCTGAAGGGTCTTTCTCGTGACGGCACGCCCGCTAATCGTCTGAGTGCTTGGGGTTGGGGGCTGGATACCGATGATTTACTTGGAAAGATCGAAGCATTAGCTTTCGGTCCCGACCTTCCCGATGGGTGGCGATTACTTCTTGTCAGCGTCGATAACGATTTCAAGCCTAACGAGCCTTTACGAATCTTGGCCTTCGCCGTCGATCAGGGCGATCTACCCGGATATGAACGACAAGTCTTTTTACGCGCCTAGGTAATTTTCTTGGGCCTTGTTGCTGACCGTTTGCACAAGAGATAAATAAACTCCGTGTTGTTGCTCTGGAACTGACGAAGTCGGCGAAGCAACTTCACGAACCCGACGACATTGGTCTTCGGTTCTTCTGGAGCAATCGGTAATGACTCGAATCCTCGGAATATTGTTGATTTTCGCAACGGTGGCATCTGCCCAGCCCAAAGCACGCCGCGAGACAACGATCCAGGGCCGAGCCGTGTCCGCCTGGACAAAAGACCTCAAGGACGGCAAACCGGAAACGCACATCGCGGCACTCAACGCCTTGATGCGAGCCGGGCCGGAAGCTCGTTCGGCGGTGCCGGTGTTACTGAAATATCTTGAGGGCGAATCAAGTCTCGTCCAAGTCCTAGTCGTTCTGACACTCGCCAAGATTGGTCCAGACGCAACACCCTCACTGCGCAAAGCACTCGACGCTCGTTCGCCGCGTGTCCGCGAACTGGCCGCTCGCGCCCTAGGCTCCATCGGCGATGCGAGTGCCACGCCCAATCTGGTTGCGGTCCTGAGTGATGGCGAGGCTACGGTTCGTCGATCTGCCTTGGAAGCCCTTCGCCAACTCGACGCTCGCGCCGCCGTACCGGCCATCCGCAAAAGCCTAGGCGATCCCGATCCCGAAACGCGCGTCGAGGCGGCCTGGGCCTTGTGGCGGATCTCCAAGGATACCGCAGGACTTTCGGCTCTCCGTGATGCCAGCCGCGAAAAAGAAGAGATTGTCATCACCAAGGCACTGACCGCTTTGGGGACAATGCTCGACAAGGCACGCGAAGCCGGTCCTGATGTCGTCGGATTATTCAAACACACTAACCCGGAAATTCGTTTCCTAGCGGCTGCGATCCATCACCGGATCACAGGCGATGACCAGGGAGTAGAGGTTGTCGCCGCCGGAATGAAAGAGTCAGAGACGCGGTCGGATGCTGTCGCCGCACTGGCCCCTTTTGCCGGGTCGATCAAAGGCAAAGAACAGGCTGTTGCGCTGTTGAAAGATGCTAAACCGGCGATTCGTCGCGAGGCGGCGACCTATGCCCCGGCAGAGTTGTTAGCACAAGGAATGGACGACCCAGATTTCGCGGTTCGCTGGTGGTCGGCGTTGGGTCTGTTGGCGTCCGGTTCCGTTCGCCGCGACGGTGAGGATGAACTCATTCTGACTCTACGCGGGGTGAACGACAGCAACGTCGATACCATTCTCGCTGTGCGCAACCGCGAGCGTGCTGTCGCAATGCTTGCTACCATCCTGACCAAATCATCGCGTTGGCAGTCCGACGCCGTACGCCTTCTGAGTCTTCCGGGCATCGATGCTCGTCCGGCTCTCGATATTCTTCTCGAACAAATGAGCAGCGAAGACCCTTCGACCCGTCAAGCAGTCGCTGACGCCTTGGCCGGAATCGGTCCTGAAGTGTTGCCGTTGTTGCGCAAACGGCTCGATGCCGTTGAACCGAGGGTGCGCGAATCCGCCGTTCGTGCGGTGGGTCGGCTCGGTGTTGCGGCACGGTCACTGACGCCGTCGCTGCTTGCGCGGGTACGGGATTCGGACGCCGGCGTTCGCGCTGCTTCCGCCCTTGCCCTGTGGTGGTTGGAAGGGGAGTCTGACTTACCGTTGACGGTCTTGGAGTTGGTCCTCAAGGACGTGGACAACCTCGATCGCTGGCAAGCCGTCGAAGCGATCGGGATCATTGCCAGCGAAGCCCGACCGGCTATCAAGGGATTGACCGAGTTACTGGTCAACGCCCTGAAAGACCGTGACGCTCGGGTTCGTGTGATGGCCGCTCGTTGGTTGTGGCGACGTGTCAAACAGAGCAAACCCGTGGTACCACTTTTACGAGATGTTTTGGCCGACCGCGACTCTCTCGCCCGGTTGATGGCCGCCGAAACGCTGGGCGAACTCGACACGGAAGCCAATACGGGGCCGACGCTTCTGAATCTGCTCGAAGACCGTGACGGGGCTGTACGGTTGGCAGCGGTCGAAGGGCTGGTTCGGCTCAACGACCGTCCCGCCTTGCTCAAGGCGCTGGAAGGTTCCAAACGAACACGCGAAGCCGCACGACTTGCATTTTCTCGCCTGGGGCTGCGGCGAGCGGCTGCGGACTATCTCGACGCCCTGGACCGCAAGGACGAAGCGACCCAAACTCGGCTTCGACGTCTGCTCGTGCCTTGAGTACCGTATCGGTGACCGTAGGATAACCGTAGAGACACCAAGCGGCTATCCTATTTCCTGATTAACGGAGTTACCTCGTGACCGATCTTTACCAAATCGCGGACACCTCCGGCATCCTCAGCCCTGGGCTGCTTTTTTATGCCGATCTGATACGACAAAACCTGGCACGTGCCGTCGAGCTTGTCGGCGATCCATCGCGTCTTTGCTTGCACGTCAAAACGCACAAGTGCCCCGAGATTGTTAAACTCGAACGCTCCTACGGCATTACCAAACATAAGTGCGCCACAATCGCTGAGGCCGAGATGGTCGCCCAGTGCGGTGCTGCAGACGCTCTCATCTCTTATCCCATCGTCGGCCCCAACGTCCAACGGCTCGTCGCACTGGTCAAGGCTTATCCAGCGACGCGCTTTGCGGCTCTGGTCGATCATCCATTGTCCGCCCAGATGCTCTCTGACGCTATGAGTAAGGCGGGACTCGTTCTCGATGTGCTGATGGACGTTGATGTCGGCCATCATCGCACGGGGATTGCTCCCGGCCCGGAAGCCATCGCGTTGTACGAACAGATGAATCGTCTTTCGGGCCTGCGAACGGTTGGGCTACACGTATACGACGGCCACAACAATCAGGCAAACTTCGTTGAACGCGAAACGGAAACGCTTAAACAGTTCAACCCGGCCCTGAAGTTGCGAGAGACGCTCAGCGTCAAAGGACTTCCCACACCTCGCCTGATCGCGGGAGGCACGCCTACTTTCCCCATCTACGCCCGTATGACTATTCCAGGGCTGGAATGCTCGCCGGGGACTCTGGTGCTGCACGATCATGGTTATGGGGCCAAGTTTGCCGACCTGAAAACGTTCACCCCAGCGGCGTTGTTGCTCACACGGGTCATTAGCCGCCCGACGCCGACCCGCGTGACGTTCGACCTAGGTAACAAAGCGGTAGCGAGCGATCCGGGGCCAGGCAAACGGTTGATTTTGTTGGACGTTCCGGCGCACGAACAGGTGCTACAGAACGAGGAGCATCTGGGGATTGAGACGCCGCACGCTTCGCAATTCAAGCCAGGCGATGAAGTGCTGGCCATTCCGACGCACGTGTGCCCGACGGTCGCCCTGCATCGCTATGCGTATGTGATTGAGGCGGGCCGTTTGGTAGGCACCTGGGCCATCACGGGCCGCGACCGTGTCTTGAGTGTGTGAATGCAAATCAGAATATGAATAGATTCCATACCACAATCGAACAAGACATGAACCGCAGTCATACGAAAGAACGCAGAGTTAGACCTAAGATTGTGATTTAATTTCTGCCAAACTTTCGTGAACGCTCGCGGTTCATGTCGAACCGTTTGGAGGGTGCATTAAACAATTTCTCTTACCACACGAACTCAGCCCCCAGGTTGAGCGACTGTACCCAGATATCATCCTTCAGAAGTAGTACCCGTGGACGATCGCCTCGGATGGCTTCGCGTTCCGCGGGAGGTAACAGACCCGGATCGATAACCGTCTCAATGACACGCGTCGCCGAAGTGGTTTGTCCCAACTGAGTGAGCGTGTAACCGACTCGCACATTGAAATTTGGCGAGAAACGCCAAGCCAACGTCGCACCGAACTCAGGGACAGCCGTGAAGTCGTTGCCCACATGGACGCCGCTATTACTACCCAGTGCATAGAACCCGGCAGGTGAAGTCGTCGGATTCTGGCCAGGCACGGTCACTGTCTGACTGCCGGCGATGCGGACCTCGCGACGCAGATTACCACCCGCGACTTTGGCCAAGAGCGATAGGCTCAAGCTATCCCACTCCAGGCGGGTACGCAGACCGATTTCCGCACCGTGAAATTGATTTCGCGCTACGATGTCGTCTCGGGTCTCAATCTTCGTCCCTGGTACAAACTCGGGTTCCAAAGGGTTGATGGACTGTGAAATCAGTACCCCTGTGTCATAGCGATAGTAGCGATAACCCAACAGCGAATCGACCTTCACCCATCCGCGGTCCAAGAACGTCTCCGACACGTGCACGTGGCCGCTGTAAAAGGCTGACGAAGAGATACTCAAGTCGATGCTGCCCGAAGACACACCCGGGTAGGCCACCAACAGCGACTGCTCGGCCTGATTGGTCGAATTCGTGAAGGGTCTGGCTAGGATGGTGCTACCGTCCGACTCGGCAAAGTAAGTGGTGCTGCGACTTTCGAGCATCCAGAACCCTGCCTCCAGGGCAAGATTGGAGGCGATCGCGAAGCCCGTCATTACACGGAAGCCGGCCCGTGGGTCTTCGTTGAAACCATTTTGATCGCTAAGATTTGCCCCGAACAGGGTGTAGGTATTTGGGTCAAAACGTACACCAGCTCGTTCGCGTGGAGTCCCGATTGGGGCGGTAGTTAGGAATGGTATATTGTTTGCTGGTCCGTTGATCCGACCGAACAAATAGTCGGCTGACACCCAAAACGAAGGATGATAGGAAGGTGGCGATTCCGCTATCATGATCTCCGCACGACCAGGAGAGCTTGGAGG
>RGDT01000014.1 GCA_009918525.1 Planctomycetia bacterium | reverse complement strand
AGTTGCTCGGTCGTGACAAAAGAAATGTCCTCATCCGCGAAATCCAGTCTCTTCAACGCTTTGGCCGGTGCGTCGGCTATCGTTAGCGATATACCCGGTACAACACGAGATTATTTATCGGCCCAGTTGCGCGTCCAAGATTTGTTACTGGAATTGATCGACACGCCAGGTCTTTGTGAAGAGGTTGAGGGGGTTGACGAGGCCGCACAATTTCTTGGCCGCAAGCAACACGACGAAGCCGATTTGTTGCTGGTATGTGTGGAAGCAGGGCGTGAACCGGGGCCATCTGAGTTGCGGTTGCTGAACCGGTCGTCGGCGTTAGCCGTGGCGACGAAGTCCGACTGTTGCGATGTATCCGCTGGTTGGTTAGCCACCAGTGCTCTCACACTCCAGGGCTTGGCCGAATTACGTGCGGAGATGCTCGCAGCAGCGCGACGACGCGAGGAACCAGCCCTTGCTTCCTCATCGGGCCGCTGTCGCGGTCATGTGGCGGCTGCTCTCAGCCATTTGCGAGCCGGTCATTCGTTAGCTCTCGATGAAGGGCCTGCCGAATTGGTCGCGCTGGAAATTCGACTCGCCCTCGAAGAACTGGGGCATTTGGCCGGTATGGTGTATACCGACGATTTGCTCGATCGAGTGTTCTCTCGCTTTTGCATCGGCAAATAACAAGCAACCAATACAGGTGGAGGATCATTTGCGCGGACTCGATCTCAACTGCGACCTGGGCGAAGGGGGGCGTTTCGATGGCGAACTGATGCCATTAATCACGTCCGCCAATATAGCTTGCGCGGGTCATGCGGGCGATCTTACAACGGCAGTGATCGCTCTGGCAAGCGCTAAACGGTATCGGGTTCAAGTTGGAGCGCACCCCGGATTCATGGACCGCGAGCATTTCGGGCGGCGCGAACTGAATCTGTCCGCCAACGAAATTCGGGATTTGATCATACTTCAGGTTGAATTTCTTCGCAGTTTGGAGGATTCCTGGGAAGTGCGATATATCAAGCCGCACGGCGCACTATACAACATGGCCTGTCGCGATGATCGTATTGCTCGACCGGTCATCGATGCGGCTGTCACATTAGGATTGCCGCTTCTGGCGTTGCCTAATTCGCGGTTGGAGGAACTATCACGCGGTCGAATCGGGTTTATCCGCGAGGGTTTCGCTGATCGACGGTATTGGCCCGATGGCTCGCTCGTGCCACGCGATCAACCGGACGCCTTCATTGAGACTCCCGAAGAGGCTGTTCAGCAGGCGTTGGCTCTCGTTGAAAAAGGTGTCCAATCAATCTGCGTTCACGGTGATAATCCTGAGTCTTTAGCTTTCGTGCGTGCTTTGCGTGAAGGTTTGACGGCTGCGGGAGTTACTATCGAGGCATTTTCAGTCCGATGAGTCTTCGGGTCTTGTCGCCGGGGTTACATACCTTGGTGGTTGACGGTGGTCGGCCCCGCACGCGGTCGCTAGGACTGCCGGTCGGAGGTGCTGCGGATCGCTTTTCGCTGGCCCTGGGTAACGCGCTTGTGGGTAATTTGCCAGATACTCCCGCTTTGGAAATTGCCTTTTACGGACCAACCCTTGAGGCCATGACATCCCTGGCCTGCGCCGTTTACGGTGCGCCCTTTGATCTCACGCCCTATTTACCCGGTTGCACGTTTACCCTTCATCCCGGCGAAATCTTCAAAATCGGCGGTACCCCGCAGGGCGCTCGTGCCTATCTGTGTATCGCAGGCGGCATAGATGCACCTGTTAACATGGGAAGTCGAACGGGATTGCGGCCGGTTTCAATCGGTGATGTGTTGTCATGCCGTGAAGGGCGGAAAAAAGGGCGATCCATCCCATTGCCGAAAATGCCGTCGCGTTTGCGAGTGTTGCCCGGTGCTCATGCAGCCTTATTTCCAATGAGCGGACTAAACAACACAACTTACCGAGTTTCGGCAGCGGTTGATCGGATGGGAGTGCGTTTGGAAGGAGCACCGTTGCCTGTCCCAGCCGAGTTAGCCTCGGAGCCGGCTTGCCCAGGAGCTGTTCAGGTGACACGAGACGGGCAATGTATCCTATTGGGCGTCGATGGCCAGACAATCGGTGGGTATCCTAAGATTGCCCAGGTGATCGCGGCCGATGTTGACTTGGTTGGGCAATTGCGACCGGGGCACTCTGTATCTTTTGAGTCTGTTACTTTCGACGAGGCCGCTAGCGCTTGGCAACAACGATGCGAATTACTGAAGGAATGGCTAACCCGACTGGCCATCTCGACATAGAATCTTCAACATTCGCCCGCCTTAACTACCCTCACGAGTGAATATCTTATGCCTCGCGTTCTGATCGCTCCCGCTACCTTGGCCACCGTCAAATCCTCGTTCCTCGATGTCCTGCAAAAGGGCGGCTTCGAGATCGTTTATCATGGCGTGAATGCCCAGTTGAACGAGGAGCAGACGATTCACCACCTTAAAGGAATCGACGCCTCTCTGGCCGGTTCTGAGCCTTACACCGACCGTGTACTGGCAGCAAATCCGCAACTTCGCGTCATCGCCCGTGTCGGTGTCGGCTACGACGCGGTGGACTTGGACGCCGCCACTCGGCACAATGTCGCGGTAACCTTTGCCCCGAACACGAATCAGGGAAGCGTTGCCGAACACACCTTCACGCTCATGCTCGCGTTGGCAAAGAACTTGATTCCCCAACATCTCGGCACCGCAGCCGGTCGCTGGCCACGTGGCTCGACGATTCCGCTTCGCGGTCAAACCCTGGGGCTGGTAGGTTTAGGTCGTATCGGCAAGGCGATGACGACGCGGGCGCAAGCGTTTGGGATGACGGTCGTCGGCCATGATCCTTTTGCCGATCAAGAATGGGCTAAGCAAGTTGGCGTCGAGTTACTATCTCTGGAAGCGTTATTGTCGCGGTCGGATTACGTGTCGTTGCATTTGCCCGCCATTCCTTCAACCAAGCACACCATCAACGCCCGAACCTTAGGCCTGATGAAGCAGACCGCTTTCTTGCTGAACACCGCCCGCGGCGCGGTCATTGATGAGTCAGCCTTGATCGAAGTATTGAAGGCGAAGAAAATCGCCGGAGCTGGTTTGGATGTGTTTGAAGAGGAGCCGCCTTCGCCGGATAATCCGCTCCTGAAAATGGACAACGTTGTTTTGACACCCCATGCAGCAGGTACGGATTATCGTTCACGCGATGACATGGCCCACTCGGCAGCCGAAGCAATTGTTTCGCTCTACAAGGGTGAATGGCCGACGGAAAAAGTCGTCAATTCGGCGGTCAAATCGACCTATCGCTGGTCACGATAACACGATGACGAGCTGGTCGATTGGCTAAAGAAATACCCGATGACTCGCGTCGTCGGGTTTATTTGGAACGCCCATTAACTGATTGCCCGTCACATCTGGAGAAAACAAATCGTGGCCGCCGCTCTCCTTCTGGCTTTACTGCTACCGGCTGAAAAATTGAACGTGGTGGTTATTTTGGCAGATGATCTGGGATGGGCCGATCTGGGTTGCTATGGAAGCAAATACTACAAGACGCCTTATCTCGATGGACTTGCTAAACAGGGATTGCGATTCACACATGGCTACGCGGCTTGTCCGGTCTGCTCACCGACGCGAGCAGCGTTGCTAACTGGCAAGTATCCTGCTCGTCTGGGTATCACAGACTGGCTACCAGGTCGCCCCGACCGTCCCGATCAACTTTTGTCCCGGCCCAAGCTCGATAATCATCTTCCCGATGGTACCATGACACTGGCCGATCACTTCAAAAAAGCGGGTTATGTCACCGGACACATTGGAAAGTGGCATCTGGGTGGCGAGGGATATGGGCCGATGAAACACGGTTTCGACGTTAATATCGCAGGTGATCACACGGGAACACCACGTAGCTACTTTGCCCCCTATCGAAATGCCACGGGTTTCATCCCTGGACTAGAAAAAGCTCCCGAAGGTGAATATCTCACCGACCGACTCGCGGCCGAAGCAGCGGCTTTTATTGACAACAATAAAAAGAAGCCGTTTTTCTTATATCTACCACATCATGCGGTTCACACTCCTCTGCGTGCAAAAAAGGAACTAATTGCTAAATATCCGGGCAAACCCATCAACGGACGACAATCTCATCCAGTATATGCCGCTATGTTGGAAAGTTTGGATGATGCCGTAGGTCGAGTGTTGAAGGCATTGGATGACTCCAAGATCGCGGAACGGACGATTGTTGTGTTCACGTCGGATAATGGCGGATTAGCCACGTTAGAGGGAATGCCTGCCGCGCCGACTATCAATACGCCCTTGCGCGAGGGCAAAGGGTATCTGTATGAGGGCGGTATTCGTGTGCCTTTGATTGTGCGTTGGCCTGGTGTGATCCGACCGGGAACGACTACGGCTGTGCCGGCGGTCAGCCACGACCTGATGCCGACGTTGTTAGCGGCATGTGATTTACCGGTGCCTGAGGTAGACGGAGTCAACCTTTTGCCTCTTTGGAAGGAGGGAACGCCACCGAAACGCGATGGACTTTATTGGCACTACCCGCACTATGCCAATCAGGGTAGCAAGCCCGGTGCAGCGATACGCGACGGAGACTATAAGCTCATTGAGTTTTACGAAACGGGGCGACGCGAACTATTTGACGTGGTCAAAGATGTGGGCGAAACTCGCAACCTTGCGACCAAGGATCCCGACCGCGTCAAGACGATGGCTGCGAAACTTGAAGTATGGCGCAAGGCCGTCGGTGCGAGGATGCCCACCATCAACCCTGACTATAAGCCTAATCCGCCGGATGCCAAAGGAGTCATTGTCATGCAAGCACGCACGGCTCGGGTGCACGGAACCATGTTGCGGTTTGAACCATTGCCGCACAAGAATACATTGGGGTTCTGGGTTGATGCAGACGATTATGCAACTTGGGAGTTCACCGCGCCCAAGGCCGGGAAATATCGTGTCGTTGTACTGCAAGGTTGTGGAACAGGGCAGGGCGGTAGCACGGTTGAAGTGAGCATCAAGGCAGAGAAACTTACCTTCATTGTTAAGGACACAGGTGGCTTCCAGGCTTTCGAGCCGCGCGAGATCGGTACACTGACGGTTGAGGCCGGTCGTCAGACGCTTACCGTTAGGCCGCTCAAAAAAGCAAAAGCCGCGGTCATGGACGTTCGCGAGGTGAGGCTAGTCCCGGTTATGGATTGATGACTTCGCGATAGAAAACATCTGGAGCCGCCGACCATAAAGCCACCGATATGGTTCGGGGTGACCAAGCATACGGAAGGGACATCCGCCGACTTACGTCGGCGGCTCCAGACGGCAGTCAGTTCCTAGATCAAACCGTAGATGGTTACTCCTTCCGCGGCTTAACTTTCCATTGCTCGTCGAAGAAGTCAGCATCGACAATTTTGCCGGGCCAACGAGATGATGGAGCGACGCTCAGATCAATCACCGCCCAGTCGGGCAATTTAGCATGTTGACGCGCGTTGTTGAGATATTCATACTCCCGATAGGTACAGCCGCTATTCAGAACAACATAGCGTTTGGGGTTCAGCGGATTAGGATAAATAAGCGTCGGCATATATCCTTCCGCGGGATAGCTTTTTCCACCTAGAGTGAGTTGCTCTTTACTCCATTTCATAGGCAACGAGCCAAGTGTCTTGGCAATCAAGGAATTGCTTGACGAATCGCCCCAAAGAATCAGGTTGCTCGATGTGATGTCCTCGGCAGTCACGTCCTTGTCGTCTTTAACGATTGCATCGCCACGGAACTGACGTCGCCATTCCCGAATAGCCCGTTCCATTTCCGCCTTGGTCCAGGCAGCGTTCTTGTCGTATAGAGCGGTTCCTGTCGGTCGGACGATCACGAAACGATCAAGAAAGGCATCGTCGATCGGTCCTTGCATTCCATGAATCTTTCGCAGTCCGGTAGTTGCGGTGGGCTGTTGCCATATACCGTCAACCTTTTCCAACGATCCCACAAATGACCGATCCGAAACTACAGCCGCTTTCAACCTTGTGCCCTCAACAGTGACAGTTGGGGCGTCGGCTTGCGTAAAGGGACTGTCGCCAGGTGCGAATCGTAAGGTGAATGCCGAAACGTTGCTTGTTTTCACAATCACTTCGCCATTTTGAATCTTGGCGTCAATCGTGGCCGGTTTCCAATGCTCTTCTAGGCCGTCAATTCGTATCCAATAGCTTTCGTTGTAGCGGAGTGTAGGAGTGGTAAATCGTACACGGCTCGGTACTCGTTCACGTCCTTTCGCGGCGAGTCGGTCGATACGCGCATTAATTTCTTCGCGCGTCGCCGGGTGATAGCTATGACCCGTGCCGGGGCCAATCAGATGGATCATCTTGATACCTTGCGACCTAAATGCCGGTTCCATAATGTCGGCGGCTTGTTTCTGGCTATCTTTCTCGCCACTGTAGACGACCACCGGAAGATTGTGAAAGTTGATGACATAACCGGGGCAGTCGTAAAGTTGCCACAGTTTTTGCTCGTACCATGTTGGCTTGACTTGTTCTTTCTGGAATACGCGTAAGAATTCAGCAGTCTCACTAAAACCGGCACCGGGAGCGGCCGCTACCCATTTACTCGGGTAATGTGATGCCATCTGCCAACAACCCGCTCCACCCATGCTAAAACCGCGCATGACGATACGGTCATCGTCGATGCGATAATGCTTCTGAGCGTGTGCCAGGGCTTCAAGTACATCGACTTCGCCAGCTAACTTAAAGGCGTTGCTAAATCGGCCAAAGGGATGGAGAACGAACGCGCCGAGCGGCGTGAACTGACCTGGCGAACGCATCCGATCGTCGATGAACCGAAGTTCGGTGGTATTCTCAAACCGGCCATGAAGCCAGACGTCAAGCCGATGAGCTTGATCGCCCTCGGCGCGATAGGAAGCGGGAACGACAAGGCCGTAGGGCTGCACCGTACCATCGATTCGAGAGACATAGCCCCGCACGACGAGACCGGTGGCCGTCGTCCAGGTTGGTTGCCCGTCAGCAAGCTGCTTGGCGCGGATCAAGCCGGTTTCAAGCAATTTGTGCGCTTTGGCCACGTCAGTGGGCGCGAAGAACTCGTCGTGATACAACGCGACCTCGACTGCTCGGGCAAAAACCGTGACATCAGGCGTGAGGTCAAGCAGCGCTTGCTTGCCCTTGAGCGATTTGGGCAATACGGCAATAGAGTCTTTTAGTTCCTTGAGTTTGTCGCTCAACACCGCGCGGTCCTTTTCAGGAATGACGACACCGCGTGGAGGAACGGGCCTGACTTTGTCAGCAATGTTGTCGCCTGGGCCATCGGCACGCAAGAAACAGGTAATGAACAGAAGAAACAGAATCTTTCGCATGACGGGATTTCTCCTTGGGGGCGGTATTCTATCGATGGTGGAAAGGGTTGCTATCCCGCTTGAAATTAACTGCGGAGTGTATAGCAAAGAATTGTCGCTTTTCTTCCTTCTCTCCCACGAGGTTTCGCTATGCGTTACGTCCTCACTGTGATTGCATCTCTGTTGACTTTAGTATCGGCGACCCAGGCCGACGTGAAGTTGCCGTCGGTTTTTGGAAGTCACATGGTTCTACAACGTGACAAGCCTATCCAGATTTTCGGATTTGCCGACCCGGGTGAAAAGATCACCGTGACACTTGGTGAAGAGAAAGGGACGGCGACCACCGGCCCCCAGGGAGCGTGGAAAATAACGCTAGCCGCACGCAAGGCGAACGCTAAAGGCGTGACGCTAACGGTTGAAGGCGACGGGACCAGCATCACGCACACCGATATTCTTGTGGGTGATGTGTGGGTCGGTTCGGGACAGTCAAACATGGAGTGGTCGTTGCTCCAGTCTGCCAAACCCAAGGAAACGATTGCTGAATCGTCCCATCCACTGATTCGGCTCTATCACGTGCCCAAAGTCCAGACTCAAACCCCTCAACGAGATATTCAGGCGACATGGCGAATCTGCTCACCGAAGAATACACCGAATTTTTCGGCGGTTCTTTACCATTTCGGCGTAAAGTTGAACAAGGAACTTGATGTGCCTGTTGGATTGATCAACAGTAGTTGGGGCGGTTCGCGAATCGAGCCTTGGACGGTGACGGCAGACGCCAAGGCCAAGCAAGTCGGCGGGATGTACAACGCGATGATTGCTCCCATTAGCCAGTTTCCGGTAAAGGGTGTTATCTGGTATCAAGGTGAGTCGAATATGAACGAAGGAATGCTCTATCGCGACCGGAAGGCAACACTGATCAGTGATTGGCGGAAATTCTGGGGCAAGGATATGCCGTTTTACTTCGTTCAGATTGCTCCGTTTGCCGGTTACGGAGCGGGAAAACTTCCGGAACTGTGGGAAGCACAGGCCGCTTGTCTAAATCTTCCGGGCACGGGAATGGCCGGGACGACCGACCTGGTCGATGACGTGAAAGATATCCATCCCAAAAACAAACAAGACGTCGGCGAACGACTTGCGCGATGGGCTCTCAATCGCACCTACGGAAAGACAGATATCGTTGTCAGCGGGCCGTTGTTTAAGAGTGTCACCATTGACGGAAGTAAGGCTGTAGTGAGTTTCGCTCATGCCGAGGGGTTGAAGACTCGTGACGATAAGCCGGTCAGTGATTTCGAGGTTGCCGGTGAGGACGGGAAATTCGTTGCAGCCGAGGCCAAGATTGAAGGCGACAAAGTGGTTGTCACCGCGAAAGAAGTGAGCAAACCGGCACAAGTCCGCTTTGCCTGGAAGAATATCGTCAATCCCAATCTGGTCAACAAGGAAGGATTACCTGCGGTGGCTTTCCGCTCGACCGAATGGAAGGGCGGCACAGGCGAAACGAGCAACGACAAGAAGTAGCGATGCAACAGGGTACTAAGCGGGCGACTAGAGTCTCCTGAGCGGTTTGAGTGATTTAGACCCGCCGACTTTTGTCGGCGGGTCAATCTAGTTCTCAACGGTAATCAAGTCTCCAGCCTACTCATCGAGTCGATAAAACTGTTTGGCGGTTCCGCCAAAAATCATGGCCCGATCTTCGGAAGTTATCGGTCCCAACACTTCATTCAACGCCTCATACTGACGTTCATACGTGGAAGCTAACTCGCATACGGGCCAATCGCTGCCATACATGCATCGGGAAGGCCCGAATAACTCAACTGCTGTCTGAACAAACGGTCGGAGATCGGCCGCTTTCCATGTGCTCCAATCAGCTTCCGTCACTAATCCTGACAATTTTACGTAGATATTTGGACATTTGGCGGCAGCTTTGAGGGCCGGTAACCAATCCTCCATCCGGCCTTCTCGAATCTTGGGTTTCGCAAGATGGTCGATGACGAGATTGAGCGAAGGAAAAGCCATTCCCAGGGTGTGGGCATGTTGCAGATGTTTGGTAAAAAAGAGCATGTCGAAGCTCAAGCCGTGACGTTCGACGAGTCGCAAGCCGCGCATGATTTCGGGGCGAACGATAAAGTTGTCGTCGGGTTCGTCCTGCACAATGTGACGTACGCCGACGAATTTGGAATAGCGACGCATTTCGAGTAACTGCTTGTCGCATTCTCGACTAGCGAGGTCAATCCAACCGACAATTCCAGCGATCCAGGGGTGTTCCTGGGCCATTTCCAGCACCCAGCGATTTTCATCGAGGTTGTGCTGAGTTTGGACAAATATAGAACGGTTGATACCACAAGCATTCAAATGCGCTTTCAAATCGGCAGGCAAATAGTCGCGTCGAATCGGGGCTTTATCCGGGGCATCAAGCCAGCGATAGTCGAAGGGCTTGGAAAGTTGCCAAAAATGTTGATGAGCGTCGATGGTGATCATGTCGAATTATCCCATCCGCACGCCAACGGATAATAAGATGTTGGCGAAGCGCTGCTGGTCAGCGGTGAGAATCGTCAGGACATGGTCCGGGGTCTCGACCGCTTTGTAAAAATCCCACTTCGCGATCGGGACCAGTTCAAGAGATAATCCCGCGGCTTTGACTATCCGTCGATAGTCGTTCCACACAGGCGGATCGCCATCGAGCGTGTAGGGGTCGTCCGGTGTATACATCATCGTATTGATCAGGTCTATTGGGACCGCCGAAAGGATCGCTTCGAGAACTTGCGAGCAGTTGACGATTCCAGGAGCTAGGTTGAGGCAGATCAGCTCAGCGTTTGGCCCTCTTTTGGTCGAGGCCGGATAATTACCGTCCGCGATTAGAATTTTCGCGTGATGGCCCGCTTGTCCGAGTATGGCGTTGATCGTTGGATGGATCAGAGTGTGCTTGAGCATGGAAGTCTCAACGGAAGTAATGATGGAAGGTTTCGATAGTTTGTCGAGCCGCACGTTCGGCGTCCGGGTAGGAAAACGCTTCTGCCGATAAATAGCGTTCGTACCCGATAGCACGCAAAGCCTCAGCGATGGGGGCGTAACTCATCTGGCCCATCCCAGCTGGTTTTCGGTTAGTATCGACGAAATGGACATGGCCTATGTACCCTTTCGCGGCGCGAAGCGCGGAGGCGCTATTGTCTTCTTCGATGTGCATGTGAAAGAGATCGGCCAAGAGCAGCACGTTGGGTAAATCGCGGATAAGATCCACACCAGCCGCGAGCGTGTTGGCTAAGTTTGTTTCATAGCGATTGAGAGGTTCATAGAGCAGCGGCGCGTTGAACGCCTGGGCACGAGTTCCGAGTTCGGCCAGCGCATCGCGAAGGTACTTTCGCGCATCAGTCGCACTGAGTCCATCACCGTGACGCCCCTGCATGGAACCGATGATCGCGGGAGCGCCGAAGCTCCCTGCCAACTCGATGATAGAGCACACAAACGCCTTGGCCTTTTCTCGGATGCTGGCATCTGGCGAAGTAAGGGCCAGACGGTGTTTCACCCAACCGGCACCTGTGCCGACAGCCGCTAACGCGAGACCGTTCTCCTTAAGCAAAGAGCGGAGGCGTGTTATATCCACAGCTTCAGATGAAGGCGGAAAGACTTCGATAGCGTCGAAGCCGAGACGTGCGGCAGAAGCGCAAGCGGTGGGGAGATCATCCCAAAACACGAACGGTCCACCCCGAACTTCGGGAACGAGGCTGACGGTTACCGCACTATGTAGGAGAGGTCTTAGATTATTCATTGTTATTATTCAGGGTGTTGACAGTAAATCGGCCCAAGAAGTCGCATATAGGATACAACCTCGGATCGTTCTAATGGATCAATTTCTTGGAATTTTTAATCGCGGAAAGCGTCGTTTCATTAAGAGGACGAAAAGTTTGTTGGCCAAGTTCGAGGATGGTTTCAGCCGCGTAACAGGGAACCATGTCATGCGTTTTTTGTTCAGAGGCAAGCTTGGCCTGTTCTTCGGCGAGGAATCTAGCTCGTTCTTCAGCGAGGCTTTTAGTGTTTTCTTCACTGAACAATTTGTTCTGGCCCTCGGCGAATACTTTGGCGCGTTTCGGAACAATCACTCTGGTGCGTTCCTTACTTTTTCTAGCAATGGAACGGTCGAAGACGGTTTCTTCCATAGCACACACCCTCTCGACCATTTCTTTGATGAATACCGTCTCGTAACGCAATTCCAACAGCACCATCACCGCTCTTACAGTCTATTCGCTTCCTATGGCTCTGTCTCTGCTACTATTCGATGTAGGGCGCTAGCTATAACGCCCACCACGTCTCGCCGCGCCTCATCCGTCAGCGGCGCGAAAGCTGTCATAGACAATGGCCCTGACAATGGTTCTTCTACCCGCTGCTCCCATTATCGAACCACTGGTTAGGCAAATAATAAATAGAGCAGCGACTCTACCTCACGTTACACGGTAGGTCGGTCGTATCGTTGTTGCGATACTCCTAAGGCTTTATCCGCGGCAGCCGTGATCGTAGATCCTTCTGAATCGATCACGACTGCCTGAAGAATCGGCCCCGTACAGAATCGTCTCGCCCAGCCTGCGGGGTCGATCTCGAATAAGTCTTTTGGCGAGGTATCGAATGGCTTGGCTGCCATCAATCGCCAACCTCGACGATTGCCTTGATTACCCCTGTTTCCGGGCGAGTGTACGATGGAAACACATCAATCAGGCCGTCAAATGCTGTTCGATGGGTGATCCATGGTCGCGTATCAATGGTCCCGTCCTCGATCAGGCCCACGATACGCGTAAAGTCTGCCGATAGTGCATTTCGCGAGCATAACAAGGTCCCTTCCGGGCGATGGAAGATCGGATGCTTGAACGTGACCGGATCGGTTGTGATGCCAACGAATACCAAACGGCCCGCGTGGGCCACCATGCCGAACGCATTGGACATGGACACAGCGTTACCCGTGGCGTCGATTACCACATCGGGCATGTGGCCATCGGTCAATTCTCGAATCTCGTCGATGGCTTTTTCGGATGCAGTCACGGTGTGGGAGACTCCCATAACACGTCGGCAAAACTCTAATCGCGACGGGACGAGATCAGTCACGATCACTTTCGCCCCGGTTAGTTTGGCAAATTCCAGAACCGATAACCCAATCGGCCCCGCCCCAATGATCAGACACGACTCTTCGCGTTTCAGCCCACTACGATAAACCGCATGGCAACCAATAGCTAGCGTCTCGACGAGAGCTAATTGGTCAAAGCCGAGTTTTCGCGAAACGTGTAACTTGCGGGCAGGCACCACGAAACGGGGACGCAACCCTCCGTCGCAGTGGACACCGAGCGTTTGGTGATACATGCAACAGTTCGTGTGCCCACGGACGCAGGCATAGCATTTTTGGCAGTTGATGTACGGTTCGACGGCACAGCGATCGCCGGGCTTCACGTTCGTAACACCCTCGCCCACCGCCAGTATCTCGACTCCCAACTCATGTCCAGGGATGCGAGGATAACTGAAGAACGGCATTTTTCCCAAGTAACCGCTGAGGTCCGTTCCACAAATACCCACCTGATGCACACGAACCAAGGCTTCGTCCGGTCCTGGCGTTGGCTCGGGTACCTCGATTCGCTTCCACTGCTTGGGTGCTTCCAACTGAAGGGCTTTCACGACATTCCTCCCGGTCGCGGATCATTGTTCTCAGGGCGACCTTCGATGTAAAACCAGTTATGAATCGGTTGAAGGATCGCCAGCACTTCCTTCAAAAGCTGCTCGTCAATCGGTTGGTCGGCCCAACGAACCCAGTTCGCCACATTTACTGGATTGGCTGAGCCGACGATACACGTCGCAAGCTCTGGATGCGTCAGCGAATACTGCAAGGCGAGTTGCGCGATGTCCACTCCGTGTGCCGTGCAATGCTCGGCCGCCTGTCGGGCCACCGCTCGGACTTGAGGCGTTGCCTTGTGCCATGGCGGTAAGGTGCCGTTCGTCAACAGTCGCGCCGAGAACGGTGCTGCATTCATGATACCGACCTGTTTTTCTTTGAGGTACGGGACCAAATCGGCTAGCATCGTGTTTTGAAGCGTGAAATGGTTGTACGAAAGAATCACATCGAGCGGAGCACGATCCAACACGAAGCGAAACATGTTCATGGGATAACCGCTTACCCCGATAAAGCGGACTTTGCCCGTCTGACGCACACGCTCCAATGCGGGTAGCGTCTCATCGATAATCTGCTGCATGTTCACGAACTCAATGTCGTGACATAAGGCAATATCGAGATAATCGACCCCCATTCGCTCCAAGCTGATGTCGATACTCTCGACCACGCGACGAGCCGAGAAATCGAAATGGCTCGGAGCATATCGTCCTAATTTGGTACCCAGTAAGTAGCTATCACGTGCCACGCCGCGTAAAGCAACACCCAGCAAGCATTCGCTCATTCCCCGACCGTAGTACGGCGACGTGTCGATGAAATTCATTCCCAAATCAAGGGCAACGCGGACGCTCTTGAGTGCTTCACCGATATCAACGGGCCGAAATTCCTGGCCCAGTGATGATGCTCCAAATGTCAGCCACGACAAATTCAGGCCGGTACGGCCCAGTGGTCGATATTTCATGACGCAAAATCCTCCGGCAGCCATGCTATGCCGCGCTCATCGCGTTAAACAGGGCGTTCGCAGACGGAAATTATCGCGGTCATATTCCAGTCGTGCTCGTAACTCCAGCGAGGAACCGTTGGTCACAGACAGGAACCCGAACCGTTCGCGAATCTCGTCCTTACAAGATAGCAAGCGTCTACGTCGTTCCTGTTGCTCTGCATCAAAAAGCGTACCTTGGCTGTTTATTGGCCCGAGCGGTGAGAGTTCTACTCCCAATAGACGTAATGGAATACGACGCCCGCACAGTTTTTCAAAGCGAGAGCGAGCTACTTTCTTGAGAATCGCCTCGTCGTCGGTTGACTCTACCGCGATACGGTTTTCGGCCAAGCGTAGGTCGGCGTAACGAACCATTACCCTTATACCACGTGTGGCTAGATGGCTTCGGCGCAACCCCCATGCCGCGCGTTCCAGAAGATAATCGAGCATAGCCGTGAGTAACTTCGTGTCCGCCTCCGCCGGGTCGAAACTGGTGCATCGGCTCACGGATAACGGAGTACGATCAAGGCGCACCTCGCGGGGATCAATTCCCCGTGCCAAATCGAGTAACGGTAACCCACGCTGACCGAACAGACGCACAGCGACAGATGTTGGCATTTCGGCCAGTTCGCGAACTCGTCGGACGTTGACATGCTCTAGAATTTGCATGGCCTTAGGACCGATACCCGGTAAGACCTCCACGGGCCAATTTGCCAGGTACTCGCGTTCAGTACCGTGGGGAACGACAGCAAGACAATCGGTCCTACCGCGTGCCTTATTTTCCTTGACCTGTTGAGTAGCCACGGCAGCAACCAATTTATTGCCAGCCAATCCCATCGACACGTTAAGGCCGACCTCGGAATGAATCTGGTCAGCCAATTCACGTGCGGATGACTGGACGCTCTTGGAGCCGAACCATTCGAGATAGACATCATCAAGGGCAACGACTTCGACACGGGGCGCGACTTCCTTACAGCGAGCGATAATCTGGCGTGATGCAGATTCGTACTTGCGATAATCGCCCGGTAGGACGATGAGGTGGGGGCAGCGGCGTCGAGCTTCGCTGAGGCGCATTCCCGTGCGAACGCCCCAAGGACGGGACTCGTAGCTACAGCTGGCCACGACGCCAGTACCGACCGCAACAGGGCGACCGCGCAAGGCGGGGTCGTCGCGTTGTTCGGTCGCAGCGAAGAAGGCATCGACATCAAGATGAAGTACCCAACGGAACATGGGGAGGCATCTCCTCTATATGTTCTATTGTACACTTTCCTGGTTCATTTTGTCAATAAGTAAACAAAAGATTGGTGAAGAGCTATTTTCGAGCGCACAGGCGGCTTGACACTGGAGGGGTTTATGCCCTAGAGTGACGAACTTAGAATATCCCACCGCGTGACGAATGTTAACGCCGACGGGCACGGCGGCGAAGCGCGGCAAGGAGACCCAGCGCAGTGACCACTTCAACGATTACGCCGGAAGCGGAAGTTTCAACCCCTCCAGCGACGCGGGGTGATCTCCACCCACAAGACCTGTCACGTATTGCCCAGGATCTCCAGATCCGCAAAGTGCAGGTCGAAGCGGTGGCAAATCTCCTAGCGGATGGTAATACCATCCCCTTCATCACCCGCTATCGTAAAGAGCGAACGGGCGGATTGGATGAAGAAATGCTTCGTGTCATCCAGGAGCGGATTAACGCAGCGCGTCAACTGAATGACCGCAAAGCATTCATCCTGCGCACCATCGAAGCTCAGCACAAAGAAAAACTTACCGACGAGCTTCGTGCCGCTATCCTCGCGGCGGACAACCCCAAACGGCTGGAAGATCTTTATCATCCCTTCAAGCGGAAGAGAAGTACTCTGGCTGATAAGGCTAGAGAGCGTGGTTTGGAAAACCTGGCGTTGGCGATCTGGACCGCTGATCCTGTCGTTGCCAATCTTGAAGAAGTGTTGTTGACCCTTATCAATCCCGAACAGGATTTGGCCAGCACCGAAGCCATTCTGGAAGGCGCCGGACATATCTTGGCCGAAATGATCGCCGACGCGGCCGAGATTCGCGGAGCGATTCGCCATGTCCTCTGGGAATCTGGGCGGTTGGTCACGGCCAAGAACGAAAAGCTAGCCGAAGGTCAGGGTCAAGAGTACCGTGAATATTTTGCCTTCAGCGAAGCGGTTAAATCCATGCCGCCACACCGGATTTTAGCGATAAACCGCGGTGAAAAAGATAACGCTATCACAGTGAAAATGGATTGGGATTTTGTGGGTGGACGGGCTTTTGCCCTGGAGCGATTCCCGCTTCCGCGTAAAGCAGACGAGCCGAAACCGCCCGAGTCTAACGAGCGACGCCCCCGGTTTATCAGTCGCTTGCCTGAACTGGAAGCGCATCCCCACCGTGCTTTCCTGGAACATGTTTTCGACGATGCTCTAAACCGGCTGCTCGTCCCCAGCCTGGAACGCGAGATTCGGCGAGAATTGACCTATCGGGCTGAGTCTCACGCCGTAAGTGTTTTCGCTCGGAACCTTCGTTCCAAACTGCTTGCAGCTCCTTTGCACAACAAGCGACTCCTCGCTATTGATCCAGCCTTTCGGACTGGTTGTAAGCTGGCCGTGCTCGATGAAGTGGGTAACTTGCTTGTCGATGATGTAATTTACCCCCATCAACCCCAGAATCGTAAGGACGAAGCCAAGTCTAAACTCGAAGAGTTGGTTCGTCGTTATCAGGTTCAAGTGATCGCAATCGGAAACGGTACAGCCTGCCGCGAGACGGAAGAACTGGTATCCGAACTTATCGCTGAGCTAGAGCAACGGCGAATTGATCCGAGCATGAAAAAGCCCCTATCAACTGAAACCGCTGGAACAACAGAGCCGGCACCAACAGCTCCTACAGAAACCACAATCGCACCAGAAGCGGTTCCAGCTGCCGGTGCGGAACCGGTTGTAGCGACAGAATCAGTTACACCGCCTGAATCTGGAACAGCACCAGAATCAGGCGTTGCTCAAGCTCCAGAAGCAGGTGTGACAGAGTCAGCATTGACTCAGGCTGAGCCTCAAGCGCCTGTTACACCTCCTGAGCCTCTGCCCGAAGCTTTGGCGGAGCTTGCCTATGTCATCGTTAATGAAGCTGGTGCGAGTGTCTACTCCGCCAGTCCGATTGGCCGTGAAGAGTTCCCGCAACTAGACGCCACGCTTCGAGGCACCATCAGTATCGGGCGTAGACTGCAAGATCCGTTGGCGGAACTGGTGAAAATCGAGCCGCAACACGTCGGCGTCGGTTTATACCAACACGACGTGAACCCGCGCTATCTGCGAGAGTCTCTTGATTCGGTGGTCGAATCCTGTGTGAATAGTGTGGGCGTAAACCTGAACACGGCTAGTGTGCCGTTGTTGCGTCACGTGTCCGGCCTCGGGCCGAAACTAGCCGAAGAGGTCGTAAACTACCGCAAGGCAAACGGTCCCTACCGTTCGCGGCAACAACTCAATCAGGTGCCGGGGATAGGAGAAGGTCGTTTCGTTCAGATGGCCGGTTTCCTGAAGGTGTACGGTGGTGAAGACCCGTTAGACAAGACGTGGGTTCATCCCGAAAGTTATGCGGCGGCTCGTGAAGTCTTGAGCGAGATGGGCTTTAGCCCTTCTTCGTTGGACGATCCGACCGCGTTGGAGAGTATGCTCGAAAAGGTTAAGTCGGCGAATCCTGAAGAGATTGCCAAGGGGTTACAGTCCAAGGGGCTGACTGTAGCCGGAGAACCGATCGGTGTTCTGACGGTCAAAGACATTCTGGATGCTTTGATCAAGCCTGGTGTTGATCCCCGTGAGGATCTGCCGCCGCCGGTATTCAAGAAGGGGATTCAAAAACTCGAAGACCTAGCCGCAGGTATGGAGCTGAAAGGAACGATACTCAACGTCGTAGACTTTGGGGCGTTCGTTGACGTAGGGCTAAAAGATAGCGGTCTGGTTCATATCAGCCAAATGGCTAACCGCTACGTCAAGACTCCTCATGATGTCGTGGCGGTAGGGGATGTGGTATCCGTTTGGGTGTTAGGAGTGGACAAGGAGCGAAACCGTGTCTCCCTGACCATGATCGCCCCCGGATCGGAACGCAAACCGATGGAACGGCAGCCCCGAGGGGAACGAGCCCCACGACCGGACGGTCCGCCGCGTGAGCCTCGCGGTGATCGTCCGCCTCGTGGTGAGCGTGTGCCCCGCGGTGAGGCTCCACCTCGTGGTGCACGCCCGCCTCGTGGGGAGCGTCCGCCTCGTGCTGAAACTCCACCTCGCGAAGGCCGCGTAGAGCGTCCAACGGGTGATCGTCCGCCGCGTGAAGGACGGCCTCAGCAACAGCCGGTAAAGCCGCGAAGTACGTTGCCCCCGCGCGGAGTGAGCCGCATCGGTTCTGCCGCTCAACAAAAGGCGAAAAAACCGACGGAGCAACTGGAAACACCTGCTACCACTGAGGCAGCCGGAGCTGAAACGCCGGAAACAGCCAAAGTCAAAAAGCAATCGAAAAAGTCCAGCTCCAAGGTGTCAACTGAGGCATTGACGGGGAAGTCTTCGTTGTCGAGTTTCGGCGAGTTGGCGGCATTGCTCGCAGCTCAGGAACAGAAAGCGAAACAAGAAAACGAGGCGAAGCAAGAGTAAGTTTGCTCGGCTCACGTCGTCTGTGTCCGAGGAATAGAAGCCGAGCGGCGTAAGGATGGTTCCTTGAGTTTGTTGTTAACTCATGGAACTATTCTCACGCCGCTCGGTCCAAGTTTAGATGAATGACTCGACCTGTTGCCCGCGAACGATACCATAAATCGGTAATGGTATCGTGGGAGGTCAGCACAATGGATAAGCTGTCGGTCGCGCAAGCGCGAAAGGTAGAGTCGGTCGGCAAAAAAGTACTGCTGCGCGGTTGGGTTCGTACTCGGCGCGATTCCAAAGGTGGCTTTAGCTTCATTGAACTCAACGACGGCTCGTGTTTTGGGAACGTCCAGGTTGTCGCTGATGGCTCGTTGCCGAATTACCAAAACGATGTACTTCGCCTTTCGGTTGGTAGCAGTGTCGCTATTGAAGGGGAAGTACTCGCATCGCCTGCAAAAGGGCAGGCAACAGAGGTGAAGGCGACAAGCCTGCGCGTCTACGGCGATGCCGATCCGGCTACATATCCGATGCAGAAAAAAGGGCACTCGATGGAATTTCTCCGCGAGCAGGCCCACCTGCGTCCGCGAACCAACACGTTTGGAGCCGTGACGCGCGTCCGAAGTCAAATAAGCCGAAGTATTCACGAGTTTTTCAGCGAGCAGGGATTTTTTTACATCCACGCGCCGATTATTACCGCGTCGGACTGCGAAGGTGCGGGTCAGATGTTCCGCGTTACCGCGTTGGACATGGCCAAGCCGCCGCGTAATGGCGCTGGTGAAATTGACTATTCGCGAGATTTCTTCGGTCGGGGAACCTACTTGACCGTATCCGGGCAGCTCGAGGCCGAAACCTACGCGACTGCTCTAGGCAAGGTGTATACCTTCGGCCCGACCTTTCGGGCCGAAAATTCCAACACCTCGCGTCACTTGGCCGAATTCTGGATGATCGAGCCAGAAATGGCATTTTATGAGCTGCCCGACAATATGGATTTAGCCGAGGCATTTCTGAAGCGTGTGTTCCGCGATGCGCTGGAGAAGTGTCCGGAAGACATGGCATTCTTCAATGAACGCATCGAAAAAACGGCGATCAGTACCCTGCAAGGAATCGTTGATAGTCAGTTCGTGAGACTCCCGTACACCGAAGCGGTGGACATTCTGACAAAATCAGGGCAAACCTTTGAGTTTCCCGTGAAATGGGGTATCGATCTGCAAAGTGAGCACGAGCGATTCCTCACCGAAAAGCACTTTAAGTGTCCAGTGATTTTGTACGACTATCCGCGTGGAATTAAAGCCTTCTACATGCGTCTTAACGAAGATGGTCGAACCGTTCGTGCAATGGACGTACTGGTGCCGCGTGTGGGAGAAATAATCGGTGGTAGCCAGCGAGAAGAACGGTTGGACGTTTTGACAGAACGTATGCAAGAACAACACCTATCCCCTGAAGCCTATTGGTGGTACCTCGATCTGCGGCGATTTGGAACGGTGCCGCATTCGGGATTCGGGTTGGGGCTGGAGCGGACGGTACAGTTCGTGACCGGCATAGGGAACATTCGCGACGTAATCCCGTTCCCACGGGTTCCGGGTAGCGCGGACTTTTAAGCGGCGAGCGGGGACATAAGTCCCCCTGATTTTTTGCTGTCTCAGGGGAAAGTAGCCCGCTAGCATACAGTAGAATGGGGTGTGTCAACACCCCAAGAGGGATGAATATGTCACGCATCGCAAAACTGGCTCTGGAAGATGGTACCGTATACAGCGGACGCGCGTTTGGGGCCGACGGTGAGACGTTCGGTGAGGCGGTGTTCAACACCAGTATGATGGGGTATCAGGAAATCCTGACCGACCCCTCTTACACGGGCCAGATTGTTTGCATGACCTATACGCAGATTGGCAATTATGGCATCAACGACCGCGACCGCGAGTCGGGGCATCCGCGAGTCGAAGGGTTCATCATTCGTGAACGCTCGCCGCTCACCAGTAATTATCGCTCAACCGAAGACATCGACCACTACCTCAGACGGCACGGCATTATCGGCTTGGAAGGCATCGATACCCGCGCTCTGGTACGAAAATTGCGCGTTCGAGGTGCCATGATGGCGGTGTTGTCAACCAAAGACCTCGACAGCTTTTCACTCGTTCACAAAGCGAGGACCTGTCCGAGAATCGTTGGCCGTGACCTCGTCCGCGAGGTGGTGCCCGGCGGGCCTTCTCACTGGACCCAGGGATTTGAAAGCGAACTATGTACTCATTTACCATTGCGAACACCCACGCACCATGTGGTCGCACTGGATTATGGTATGAAATACAATATCTTGCGTTGTCTGGTGCAGGTTGGTTGTAAAGTGACTGTTCTGCCTGGCACGGCAACCGCCGATGAGGTTAAAGCCCACAAACCTGATGGCGTTTTCTTGTCGAACGGCCCAGGTGACCCAGAACCCTTGAACTACGCAATTGACACCATTCGTGAATTGATTGGATACAAACCCATATTCGGCATTTGCCTTGGTCATCAGTTATTGGGATTAGCTTTGGGAGCGAAGACGTTCAAGCTGAAATTCGGTCATCGTGGGGCCAATCAACCGGTGTTGAATCAACTGACCAATCGGGTAGAGATAACGTCGCAAAATCACGGATTCGCCGTTCGGGTAGACGATCTGCCCGGCAATCTAGAACCGACTCACGTCAACCTTAATGATCACACGTTGGAAGGGATGCGGCATCGCACGCTTCCGGCGTTTAGTGTGCAATATCATCCCGAAGCAGCAGCAGGACCGCACGACAGCGCGTATCTTTTCGAGCAGTTCTGCAATTTGATGGGCTGACCGATTGTCGGGAAACGCTCGCGAGTTAATCGAGCGGAATGTCTTTGGAGTTGTTTCCCGAACGCACGTCCATTGTGATGCCGGATTTGGAAGCATCCGCATATTTGGCCGGCAAAGCGATCCAACCGGGCGGTCTTGTAGGCTTCTTATTGCCGTTGTCGCCATCGCCGCCGGATGGTTGCGTGAGCGGATCGGGACTTTCGACCGCGAGTTTCACCAAACCGACGGGTACATTTTCGATTCGATATCTCCCGTCGGATTGAATCAACCCTACCCGAGGCCCTTCATCGCCCACGACGGCGGTGACACGGCCGGTGATGATCGGCTTGCCCTTGTAGGTGACAACACCGGAAATGGAGCCGCTCCCGCCGCATCCGACGACGAGAGTAAGCAAGTGTACCGCGGCGAGAGAGCGTAACATGTTCCGATATTCCCTGAATCACAAATTATTGAGGTCGAGAACCAGTCCATCGTCTGCCTTGCAAGCTCGCATGAAACTCGTGGCGTTGACACCAAACCGAATGAATCGAACGCTCCCGTCACCGAAGACGAAGTTCGCTCCGCCTGTATGCTTGGATCCAAACCGATAAAATAACCCGCTGTCGATGACGGGATTTTCGTTGGTATCGGCAACGGGAGTGTACCAGGTTCCGCCCGTCGGTAGCGCCCCACGCATAATGTCCGCATCGGCAAAGCCAGGGCCAGCCCAGGATTCGTTATCGCTGAAATCCAAACCACCCGCTCCACCCATCGATGGCGTGTTGACCAGTTTTTCACCCACTAGAATCGTGTTGGAAGCCCCATCGGGAATTGTGACTATGTTGAATCGCCGTCCAGTGTACGACTTGCTACTTCCAAGAGATTTGGCCACGGTTCCATCTGACCCATCACTCGTGGGACGGGTTCCACCGTTACCGGCATAGTCGGACTTGGCCGTACCTCCGTACAAACCAGGAGAACGACGGCTAGGACAATAATACGTTTTTACCGGCGTGTTGCGAAGTGTCGTGGTATTGGGTTCGCGGTAGAGATTCTCTTGTTCGATATACGGCAGAATTTCGTAGGTCCATCCCCAATCGAGTCGATTGGTTGGTGGATTACCAGAATCTCCACTACCAGCAGTGGGCAAAGAGTTGTAGGAATCATTATAAGTGTGAAATGCCAAACCGATCTGCTTGAGGTTATTCGAACACTGCATTCGTGCGGCCGCTTCTCGCACTTTTTGAACGGCAGGCAACAAAAGGCCAATCAAGATCGCGATAATGGCGATCACGACCAATAGTTCAATTAACGTAAAACCACATCGACGAATTCGCATGACGACTCCTCACGAGAAACGAAAGGTATCAATCGTCTGAGATATGACAACATAATTTTAGCTCCTAAGGATTAACTCGTCAATCACTGCGGACCATTTAGCCGAATTTCATGGGATTGGTAAAATGATCTATGGACCCGATGGGAGAATAACATATGTCGGTTGGCACTCCGATTGGTCCGCCTTTCTGGATGAAACTACTCGGCGAATCCGATCGCTCGGGACTCGATAGGGGCCTGTTGATTCTTCAAGTGGTGTTCGGTACATTATTAATCATCGGATGTGGTTTACCCAAGCTGCAAAACTGCTCACTGATTATCGAAAAAGGGTTTCTCGACCCTTTCGGGTTGGGATTTTCTAAAAGCCTGACGGTCGCGATTCTCTGCGAAACCATCTTTGCTGCGTTGGTGGTGGCCGGGTTGCTTACATCACCTCCATACATTAGTCTGATTATCACGATGAGCCTGGCCGCGTTCGTGGCCCATGCAAGCGATCTGATGTTTTTGCCGAGCTTTCCGTCTGAGGAGCCGGCGTTGCTCTATCTGATTGTCTTTGCGTCCATCTTCTGCATGGGGCCAGGCCGCTTTTCTATTGATGGGGTCGTTGCGTTACCGCGTAAGGAGAGATGATGACCCGTTTACCGTTGGCCTATTGCACCAACGTCCACGCTGGTCCAGACCTCGACCGGGCGGTTGCAAATCTGGACAGGCACGCTATCGAGGTCAAACGTCGTTACAGTCCTCAAGAGCCAATGGGAGTCGGTTTATGGCTGGCGGCCGAAGGTGCTAGACAGTGTCTAGAGGAATCGCGAATTGGCTGGCTGCGCGACTGGCTCGGCGAGCGTGGGTTGTTGCCTTTCACGTTCAATGGGTTTCCATACGGTGATTTTCATCAACGAGTCGTCAAACACAACGTCTACCTGCCGACCTGGTGGCAGCGCGAACGACTGGACTACACGCTCGATCTCATCGCGATCCTCGATGGCGTTTTACATCCCGGCGTGACGGGTAGCATTTCGACATTACCCATCGCCTGGGGCAAGACGCAAGCGTCACCTGACCTGTTACCGCAAGCAGGGCGAAATCTGGTGACCGTTGCCGAACACCTGGCAGAGTTGGAGAAGAGAACCGGACGGTTGATTCACGTGTGTATCGAGCCGGAGCCGGGTTGCGTACTGGACACTGCGGCGGACATGGTGGACTTTTTTGAACGTTACTTATTGTCGCAGGGTGACGAGCATGTCATTCGCCGACACTTGCGGGTCTGTCATGACATCTGCCATGCCGCGGTGATGCTTGAGGAACAGGCTGACGTATTGCAACGATACCGCGCGGCGGGGATTCGTGTCGGGAAAGTGCAAGTGTCGGCGGCGGTCGGCTTGAATCTGTTGATGACGCCCGAAGCAGAACTTGGCGCAGCCATGCAACAGTTGCGCGGTTTCGTCGAAGAACGCTATTTGCATCAGACGATGGTACGTCCGCGACCAGGGGCCAACCCGATCTTTTTCGAGGACTTGCCGCAAGCGTTGGCCGCGCCGCTTGGCGTGGAGTACCGCACGCACTTTCACGTGCCGATCTATTTGACTCGCTTTGGAAGACTTGATGCGTTGCAAAAACCAATCATCGAATGTTTGAATGCGTTAAAGCCGGGCGAGTGCGAACATTTCGAGGCCGAGACGTACGCTTGGGGTGTGTTGCCACCGGAACTTCAGGTAGGAGAACTGGCCGAGGGAATTGCTCGCGAATTGACGTGGTTGCGAGCAACCATTCCGACGGGGCTGCTGGAGTTCGGCATCAGGTGCGAGGGAGCCATCGGATGAATTTGACGACCTTTGTGTCCTGACCTACACCGAGGTTGTGGAGTTGATGTCACTGACCGGTAATACCACCCACCGCATCGGGCTTGAGATGCTGGGGCCGGTCGTCGACCGGTATGACAGCAACGGCCTGTTTGACTGTGATTCGAACCAGCGGGCTGGGAAAAATCCCTCTGCACCATACACAAAAACGGAGACAGCCGATGTAAGCGCGGGTAAGTTAACATAAAGTCAACGTCAAGCTCTCGACACGCGGGCGCGGTCATCATCCGCATAACGGGGAACCAAGCGATGCAGCAGTCCCGGCCTGCTGATTCGTTGTGTGCAACTCCCTTTTCACCGGGGTAGGCCGGGTTGTTGAGGGGCGGTAGGAGTCGGCCACCCCGGACGGGCCGGATTGGCACTTAGACCGCATCTCGGTCTTCAAAGGTGACGTCCCCCAAGCGGTCCGACTCCTCCTTCAAGCACCGATCGGGAACATCCAATACAAGCGGAAGAAGTTTGAGAACGCCGTCCGGGCGCTGCCAGCCACGAAGCAGTTCAATTTCGATCAGTGGATCGCACCGGGCAAATTTTTCGACCGCGGAACGGCGAATGAGTGGGTCACCGTGGAGAAGCCGTAAAGAAAGGTCGAGGCATGCGAGGTACGCCGAACGGTGCGGCCCTGGCTGGCGGAGCTGTGTCGTTCGGCGGCAGTTCGGAGGAACCAGCATCACTCGGTCTCCTTCAAGCGGAAAGAAAGAACGTCGTTGCGGCGAGCCTTTTTGGAGTGTAAGATACGATCATGAGTACTATTCAGGAGATTGAGCAAGCGATTCGGGTTCTCGGTCCGAGCGACCTGGCAACGCTTCGCGATTGGTTTGCCTCCTTTGACGCCGAAGTCTGGGATCGGCAATTTGAACAAGATGTTGCGGCGGGACGACTGGATCGTTTCGCGGAAGAGGCCCTTCGGGATCTGCAAGAAGGGCGCTGCACCGATCTATCAACCATCGAGCCAGTCGTCGCTTCTGGGCGTGCTACCACGCTCTGCCGGTAGAGGTGCGGCAGTTGGCGGACCATTGTTACGTACTCTTGCGTCAAGACTCGCATCATCCTTCTCTGCACTTCAAAAAGGTCGGGCAATACTGGTCCGTGCGAGTGGGTCTGCATTATCGGGCGCTTGCCGTCGAGAGCGGCGCTGATCTCGCTTGGTTCTGTATCGGGACACATGCAGAATATGATCGTCTGACGGGCGAGACGTAAGACGCCGAACAAGGTGCTGCAGCAGACGGCGGGGCACGATAGGTTTCCGGGACTTCATAGCTCAGCGTGCCCCGCCGCTGCTGAGCTGGGTCTCTCTCGGCGGCGGCAGTAACACGAGGTAATGATGAGTCGCTTTTGGGCTTGGTTTACCTAAGTCCCGTTCAGCCTGGCCGTGTCGCTCGTGTTTTTCGGGCACTGCAACGGCGATACGGTTCTAATCATTTTACTGCTCAGCACCATTCCCTTTCACCTGTTTCTCAATTGGCTCGAATCGCGTCTCCTGCCGCCGACAGAGCTGCCGAGTAACCTCCCACATGGCAAACTCCTGCGGTTCCTGATCGGGGCGTACTTCGGTGGTGCTATCTATCCCCTTCTCATTGGATTCCGAGCCAACTCGACGATCATGGACAAGGTCGGAAACTTTTTTACAGACATGATCGCCCCGTGGATATTCGGTTCATTCGCCTCGCAGATCCCGCTCGTGGCTTGGGGCAGCCTGCTGGCTGCGATCACGTTCATCAACAGCGTCACCCCGGTGAAACCCGGTTCCGCAAGTATCGCGAAGGCATCGCTGCTCGTTCTTCTGGTGCTGTCGCTGTTCACGATTTGGGTGTCGTCGTCTGAGTTGAACACGGCGGGAGAGGTGGTAGGATTCGCAGCTGAAACACTCCTCAAG
>RGDT01000130.1 GCA_009918525.1 Planctomycetia bacterium | reverse complement strand
CTGCTCGATGTAAGGCAGTACAAACGTCGGCCATCCCCACCCTGGACCGATTTCGTTGCCCATCGCATCAACGCCCGAATCGTAGCCGGGCGGAAACCTTTGATGCGTGTCGTGATAGCCCTGGAGTGCCAACGCGATTTGTTTGAGATTATTCGTACATTGCAATCGCGCTGATGTGTCACGTACTTTCTGCACTGCGGGTAACAACAGACCAATCAACACGGCCAGAATGGCGATCACAACTAACAATTCGATCAACGTAAATGCACGCCGAATCATATTCGTCAACTCCTGGACTTTGGCGATTTTTTTATAGATCACTTCCCTGTTAGTGTCGCCTTGATCGTCTCGACCATCGCTTGCCTACAGGCCGATTCGCCAGCCGTTGGTCCCTGATTACAGACGACCAGAACCGCTATATCTAGCGTCGGCATGAGTGCCGCCGAGCAGTAATATCCGCCATTGCTACCGTCATGGGTAAGCAGAAGGAAACCGGGTGACGTTTCGGTGATCCAGCCTCCCGGGGTGTAAGTCTCGCCTGGCTCAACAGAGTGCAACCGCTTGTAGCCTTCGGGCTTTAGAAGTTTGCCTTCCCCGCGTGCGCCTTTCAACTGGTCCTGAGCGAACTTGGCCCAATCCTTCAGCGATAAATGCAACCGCGCTGATGGCCCCATGACCGGTGGGTTGTCGTTCTTGAGAGTCGGCTCAGCAGGCAAACCTTTCTTGTCGTGTGCTAGGGGCTGATCCATTTTTCCCAACTTGCCGGGTGGTCCAAACCCGTAACTGGTAATTCCCAGTGGTTGCAATACATGCCGTGCGATTAAATCCTCCCACGCGGCCCCGCCCGCCTCTTCGGCTACTGCTCCGGCAATGACATAGTTCATGTTTGAATAAGAATAGGCCATCCCAGGCTTGGCTACTGGTTTCATTGCCAAACCACGGCGAATGGCCTGAAGCCTCTGGTCGTGCAGACGTCCCGTCGTGGGAATTACCCACCAGTTCGCGAGATCCTTTGGCAAGCCCGAGCGATGCCGTAACACTTGGCTCAGAGTAATTTCCTTGTAATCGGCCGAAATCGTCGCTCCAAGCTTGGGCAATACGCTAGGCAGCGTCGCGTTCATGTCGATTTTTCCCTGTTCGGCCAATACCGCCAAGAGCGTAGCCGTGAACGCCTTCGTGTCCGATCCCAAGTGCCAGCGATCATCGGCCGTGACCTCGACGGTGGCACCATTTTTGCGGACGCCAAGCCAGGTCATGGCGTGAATGCCTTTGCTCGTGACCACTGCCGCCGCTAGTGCGGGGACCTTGTGTTTGTTTCGCGCTTCCCGAACAATTTCTTTGAGCCGTTCAAGAGATATTTTCGGATCGATGGGGCCTTGTGCCCGTCCAATCGATGCCAACAGCAACACCACCACGATAGAACGCATCATGAGTTCGGCTCCGGTTCTAGTTGCTTTTCGACGATTTCCAGCGGATGCAACGCCTTGCGTCCCGAAAGGTCTTCGATCTGATGCCTACACGATGTTCCCGGTGCAGCTAGAACATGTGCCGGGCGTTGGGCCAAAGCGGGAAGTAACGCTAGACCGGCAATCTTGGCACTCAGATCAAAATGACCACGTTCATAGCCAAAGGATCCAGCCATCCCGCAACAGCCCGCGTCCAGCACATCGAGTTTCACGCCAGGAATCTGCCGCAGCAGAGTCGCCCCCGCGTTATTCCCCAACAAAGCCTTTTGGTGACAGTGACCGTGTAATACGCAAGGCGATTCCATCGGCCTAAGCCGCAGCTCGCCACGTTCGGCAAGAAAAGAGTCAGCCATTTTTGCTGCCGCCGCAACGTGTCTGGTGTCGGGGCCGGGAACCAACTCAGGCCACTCGTCGGCCAAGGTTAGCAGACAACTCGGTTCCATTCCGACAATGGTTGTGTCCGGCCCCAGCTTTTTCGCTAGCGTCGCAGCCTGTCGTGCCACCCACGTTTTGGCATGCAACAAAAAACCTTTGCTTATCCACACTCGACCACAACAGAAAAGATCGGCCAGTTTCACTGTGTATCCGGCCCGTTCTAGTAAGCGTACCGCTGAACGTGCGACGTTCGGTTCCTGGTACGTCGTAAAACAGTCGGCCAACAACAGCACACTGCCCCGCGAACCAGCCAGCGGATCGGGCCGATGACCCCGAAACCAACGCCGAAAATTCTGGAAGTGAATCGGAGGCAACGAGCGACGCCGGTCGATCCCGGCCATCTTTTCCAGCAACCAACGCCCCGGACTGCTTCCCTGGATTCGATTAATGATGGGTGCAACCCAAGATAACCACGCTTGCATGTAGGGCAACCCGCCCACCATCAGATGCTCCAACGGCCGCGAACGTCCTCGATAATAAAACTGGAGAAACTCGGCCTTGAGTTTACCGACATCGACATTACTGGGACACTCGCTCTTGCAGGCTTTGCACATTAGGCACAGGTCGAACACTTCGTGCAACCAGCGTTGGCGCAAATCAGCGCCCTCAGCGAGTGCGTGCCTGAGCGCATTAGCCCGACCACGGGTACTGTCACGTTCATCGCGGGTGGCGCGATACGATGGACACATCGCCCCACCAGTCGTCTTGCGACAGGCACCGTTCCCGTTACACATCTCGACCGAGCGGAGAAATCCATCCTGTTTGGAGTAGTCGAACACGGTCCGCGGTTCGGTTGGCTTGTAATCCGGCGGATAGCGAAGATTCGATGCCATCGACGGAGCATCCATAATCTTGCCCGGATTGAATATCCCCTTGGGGTCGAAAGCCCGTTTTATCTGTCGAAAGGCGTCCATCAAAATCGGCCCGAACATCTTCGGATTCCATTCGCTGCGCGTCAGCCCATCCCCGTGTTCGCCTGACAGAGAGCCGTTAAACTCTAGCACCAAGTCCGCGACTTCCTCGGCGATGCGGTGCATCGTCACGACCTGCTGAGCGGACTTGAGATCGATCAGCGGGCGAATATGCAAACACCCAACGGATGCATGGCCGTAGAAGGATCCATCCGTCCCGTGCCTGAGCAAAATCTCTTTGAACCGTGCCACATACTCCGGCAGTTTCTCAGGGCTTACCGCTGTATCTTCAACAAAGGTAATCGGCTTACGATCGCCAGGCATCCCATACAGCAACGGCATCGACGCACGACGCAGATTCCACAGCGGATCGCGAATGCTGGGTTCGATGGCCGTCAGGCAAGTAATAAGCCCCGGCACGCCCGAGAGTCGCTTAGCCAGTTTCTGGGCGCGATCGACGACTTCTGCCGGGTCGTTCGCGCTGAACTCGACCATGAAGATCGCTTTAGCTCGTCTGTCGATATGTCGAGTCGTGTCGCGAAGCGCAAGGTTCCCCGCCGTCAGTTCCAGTAACAGTTGATCCATCAACTCCACAGCCGAAGGCGACATCTCCAGGCACACAGCAAGCGCGTTCATGGCATCAGCCAACGTCGCGAACTGGGGCACCAACAGCCCACGGGCCTTGGGTCGAGGCAATAACTTGACAACGGCTTCCGCAGTTAGGGCAAGCGTCCCTTCACTACCAATGATGAGTTGATGTAACCCCTTCTTGCCGGGGGCCGCGAGTTCGGGCAGATTGTAACCGCTAACACGTCGCAGTATCTTGGGGTAGCGGCGGTCGATTTCGTCGCGGTTGCGCTCGACGACGCCCTGCACGGTACGGTGCAATTGGCCGTCGAAGGTATTGCGAGCGGCTCGTTCCTCCCATTCGGCCTGTGTCAAAGCGTCGAAGGAGGCACGCGAACCATCGCTAAGGACGACATCGAGACGATGGACGTTATCGATCGTTTTGCCGTAGACAATAGAGCGAGCACCCGCAGAATTGTTGCCAATCATTCCGCCCAGGTTGGCACGGCTGCCGGTCGATACGTCGGGGCCGAACAAAAGGCCGTGAGCTTCGGCGGAACGATTAAGCGTATCGAGGACCACACCGGGCTGGACGCGTGCGATTTGTTGGATCGGATCGAGATCGAGGATCGCATCCATGTACTTGCTACAATCGACGACCAAGCCTTCCCCAACCGCTTGGCCCGACAGTGAAGTACCACCACCGCGGGGCGTCAGCGGGATGCGCATCTCTGAGGCAATCGCCACGATCGCCTGCAAGTCATCAGCGTCGCGTGGCAAAACGACACCGAAAGGCTCCATCTGGTAGATACTAGCGTCGGTGGCATATAAACGACGTGTGGGAAAGTCGAGACGAACCTCCCCACGGATACTTCGGCGTAGGTGAGAGGCCAAGCTCTCTCGTTCTTGTTCGGCGAATCGGTTCATGAGGTGATTATAGCAGAGAGGATACGATGGCCAGTTTTCTCTTGTTCGTGTACGGCACTCTGAAACGTGATGGAGTACGGCATCCGGCGTTGCTGGGGGCGACTTTCGTCGGTCTTGCCACGACCCGCCCCTGTTATTCGCTTTTTGATTTGGGATCCTATCCGGGGATGAAACGCGGCGATGGAGTCGTCCACGGCGAACTGTACGAAGTTGACCAGCGATCGATCCCGCATCTCGACGCGGTTGAAGGAGCGCCGAACCTATTTCGGCTCGAAGAGATCGAAATAACGGGTGGCCCTGCCTGGGCGTATCTCTTCGTGCCGGAGGTGGATGACCGACTTCGCATCCTCAACGGGATTTGGCGCAATACCCCACCTCCTTTGGAACCGCCCTTTTGCCCTCGCTGACGATTCCGGCTCCGACGATCAGAGCCAGAAACGTCAGCGACGGCGTTTTAGAACCTGCCGTCACTGCCGATTGCAACGCTGATCGTCGAAGCCTGACACTCACTTCACCACGGAAAACTTATAAATCGTCTGCTGAGTGTACTTTCCGCCTTTTTCCAGAACAGCCGAAGGAAATTTCGGCTGATTAGGTGAATCGGGATACTTCTGAGCTTCGAGACAGAAACCAGCATATTGTTCGTACTTTTTGCCGCCCTTGCCTGACAGCGTTCCGTCGAGTCCCTGGCCGACATAGAGTTGCAGGCCGGGTTCGGTGGTAAGGACATCCATAACACGACCACTTTTTTCCTCGGTGACACGAGCCGCCTGGACAAGCGTCCCGGATTTCTCTCGGTCCACAACATAATTGAGGTCGTAACCGCCCTTAACCATCTTAATCCGAGCGCCGATTTTCTCCGCGGTGCGGAAGTCGAACGCCGTCCCCTCGACGGAGTCAATTTTGCCTGATGGTATCAGATCGGGGGCCGGCGTGTACTTCGATGCGACCATCTTCAACGTGTGATCAAGCACCGCACCGGCTTCGTGACCGGCCAAATTAAAATAGGCATGATTGGTCAGGTTGATGACGGTCGTTTTGTCTGTCGTAGCGAGATATTTGATGCTCAACTCGTTATCGTTGGTCAGCGTGTAAGTCACTTCCGATTCCAGCTTGCCGGGGAATCCTTCTTCGCCATCCGGGCTGACATAGCGGAAAGTAACCTCGACGAATCCTTTTTTCGTCGAATCATCGGCGGTGTCGGATCGTCCTTCTCGAACGAATTCCCAAACCTTCTTGTCAAAACCCGATTTGCCGCCATGCAAATGATTGCCGTTGTTGTTGGTAGCCAGTTCGTATGTTTTGCCTTCGAGAGTGAATTTGCCTGCGGCAATTCGATTGGCGTAACGACCGACGATGCAGCCGAAATAGGGGTTGTTCTTGTCCTGAAAGCCCTTCATGTCGTCAAAACCCAGCACGACATCGCCTAGTTTCCCTTTGCTGTCGGGTACCCAAAGTTCGGCAACGGTCGCACCGTAGGTGATCAGTTTCACGCGCATCCCTGAAGCATTATTCAGGGTGTAGGCGTCAACTTTGGTGCCCTCTGCCGTCGTGCCGAACGGGTTCTTGGTGATACGGGGCCCGGTTTTGCTTTTTTCTTCCCGTGCTTGGCCGGGCAAGCACAGGGCCGCAACCGTGCAAACGACGGCAACTTTTAACCAGCGACTCAACATAGCGTTCAACTCCTTCCGTAGCGAGATACGACGATGTCTCTAGAGTACCGCGCCGCAGGGCGAGCGGCATTGGCCCCCACGGTTGACCATGCTATTCTGACAAGGAGGCGTTTGAACCGTGAGGAACGAAATCACATGTTTTCCGCGATTGTGACGGTGCTGCTCGTCGCTCCGCCTCCTGCCAGCGCGTCCGAAGCCGAGGTTGATGCGGCCGTTCGCGTGATCCAAAAGGCGATGGGTCGGGCCAGCCGCGATGCCGACCGCCGGGTAATCGGTGTAAGCTTTGGCCCACATAGCCGGGTTACGGACGAGGTTGGATTAGCTCTAAGCCCGTTGAAGGACGTGCTGGCCCTCGATCTGCACTTTGCCTCGGTTGGTGACCGCGGTATTGCCGGAATACGCAATATGGCCAAGTTACGGCGGCTAAATTTATCCGATACGAAAATTACGGATGACGGCCTTGTTCATGTGGGAAATCGCATCTTGTTACAGCATCTAGGACTGCACGACACCCGTATCACCGATAAGGGGATTGCTCATTTGATGCCATTGTCGCATCTCGTCTCGCTCGATCTGGGTCTGACGAGTGTAGGCAATCGTGCGGCCAAGTGGGTCGCCAGCTTGGAAAAGCTGACAATTCTCGACCTGGAAGGCACGCAAATAACCGATGCCGGATTGGAGTGGTTGCGGGACTCCAACAGTCTTATCACTCTTAACATTGCCCGGACCAAAACATCAGATGCCGGGCTGCGTCACCTTTCCAATCTCACCACGCTCCAACGCCTAACGTTGGCCTCTACGCCGATAACGGGTAAAGGTTTGTTATCGCTGGTAAAGCTCAAATCGTTGGTGGAGTTGAATCTACTGGATACCAGCGTTGACGATTCGGGACTGGATAGCCTTGCCGCGATGGAGAGTCTGCGATCTCTTAGCTTGTCTCGTACTCGTGTCACCGGTACCGGCCTCAAAGCATTGGCCCGGCTCACACGCTTGCAAACGCTCTCGCTCGCTGATACCGCAGTCAGCGACACCGACCTGGTAGTTTTGGAAGGTATGCAGGATTTGCGCACGCTTACCCTATTAGGTACTCGTGTCACCAGCGAGGGAGCCGCCGCCCTGAGAAAAAAACTACCCCAGTTGAAGATCGTACGATGACAGGGGAGCATGAGCTATAAGGTTTTCGTTTGCACAATAGGTTGTAGGCGAGCGGGATGTGGAAACACCCCGGTGATAGGCGAGTAGGGTGTGTAAACGCGCCAGTATTTGTGGTATTGTGGTATTGTGGTCTGCGGGTAACCTCAGCCCCGAGCACAGTCTGAGTCGGTAAAGGGGAAGGAGAGTTCCGCTTGACCACGACCACCAAAAAAACGCCCCGAACGGCGGGTGTTTTGCTACATCCCACCTCACTGCCAGGCCCCTACGGTATCGGCGATCTGGGTCCAACCGCATATGGGTTCGTTGATGCCCTATCGTCAGCCGGGCAAACGTGGTGGCAGATGCTACCACTAGGACCAACCGGCGCGGGCGACTCGCCTTATCAAAGCCCGTCATCATTCGCGGGTAATCCACTGCTACTGAGTCCCGAAATGATGGCCCGAGATGGAGTGTTGTCGGGAGATGACACATCGCACACCGGTTTCCCGCGCGATCATGTCGAGTATACCGGTGTGACCGATTATAAGGACTACCTTATCCGGCGAGCATGGGATTTTTTCAAAGCCGGTCGCGCTCCCAGTCTGCGCTCGGCATTCGAGGAATTCAGCCAACGCGAGTACGCTTGGCTCGACGACTACGCCCTATTCCTCGCGCTGAAGGAAAAGATGGGTGGAACCGCATGGTACGATTGGGAAACAGACCTGATCCAGCGTCGGCCCGAAACACTGAGCCGTTATCGAGACGAGTTGCGCGATCTGATCGCTCGCCATCGCTTCACCCAGTTCCTGTTCTCTAGGCAATGGCAGAGCTTGCGGAGCTATGCATCCTCCAAGGGAATCAAACTGATTGGCGACGTGCCTATTTTTGTGAGTCTCGATTCGTCAGACGTCTGGGCCAATCCGCATCTATTCCGACTCGACGCCAAACGCCGACCGACGGTCGTCGCCGGAGTACCACCAGACTACTTTGCGTTAACGGGCCAATTGTGGGGCAACCCGCACTATGACTGGGAAGCCATGCAACGCGATGGCTATGCTTGGTGGGTCTCCCGACTGAGAGCCACATTGGGCCAGGTCGATCTTGTGCGACTTGATCACTTCCGCGGTTTTGCCGCCTTCTGGGAAGTACCCGCCGGGGAAAAAACCGCTGTAAACGGAAAATGGGTGACCGGCCCCGGTGCCGATCTGTTAGCCGCCTTGCACAAGGGACTAAACGGATTGCCGCTGATTGCCGAGGATCTCGGAGTGATTACGCCCGACGTAGACGAATTGCGGACACGCTTCGGGCTACCGGGGATGCGTGTTTTGCAGTTCGCTTTTGGCGCACCGGACAACCCCTTTTTGCCGCACCACTACGAGCGGAATACGGTGGTCTACACGGGAACACACGACAACGACACCACCATAGGCTGGTTCTGGGGGCTGGCCGAGCACGAACGCAACCACGTTCGACGTTACTATCCGTGGGTCGGTCACGATATTTCCTGGGAAATGATGCGAATTGCCTGGTCGTCGGTTGGTGATCGTGCCATCGTGCCAATGCAAGACATCGTGCGCGTGGGAACCGAGGCCCGCATGAATTACCCCGGAAAGCCGACGGGTAACTGGCGTTGGCGATACACCGATTGGCAATTCAACTCTAGCCACGTTGATGGGTTGGGAGAGTTGACAGCCTTGTTCAGTCGAACGCGTTAGCGAGCAGGGTGTGGACACACCGCGATTCTTCCGAGGCGTTGACGCACCCCGCTCGCCTATAGACTCGCAATTGAACCCTGGCCCACGGTCGCTACAATTTTTCTTCACGGCTACCGCCTTCGGGGGTTCAACATGCGCTGCCTGTTCCTGAGTGTTGCCACTATGATTTTCGCAGCCGATACGGTTGCCTGGCGCGATCTCGTCACTGATCAACCGTCAGCCGTCTTCAACGGCAAGATCGGCGGTTGGTATTTAGCCGAATCGGCAGAGATTGACCCAACCAATCCCAAACGCCTGACGGGCAAGCCCGGCAAGGGATTGCTGGTTAACGGTAAGACCGGGCGCGAGCCCGATCTTCTGACGCGCGAAGCACACGGTGATGTCGAGTTAGAACTCGAATTTATGATGCCCAAAGGATCGAACTCGGGCATTAAATTTCACTCCGTCTACGAAATTCAACTGTGCGACAGCTATGGGCACAAAGGGCCGCTCACCGGCAGTGAGTGCGGTGGAATCTACCCGCGCGCCAATCTCGTGCCCGTCTATAAGCACATTGACAAAGGCATTGCCCCTAAAGTCAACGCCTGCAAGGCTCCAGGCACTTGGCAAAAACTCACAGCTATCTTCCTTGCGCCCCGCTTCGATGCGGACGGAAAGAAGACAGCCAGTGCCCGAATCGTCAAGGCAACGCTGAACGGCGACATCATTCACGAAGACGTGGAACTCAAGACACCCACTGGTCATAATTGGACGAAGAAAGAAGTAGAACGTGCCCCGCTTCTGATCCAAGGCGATCACGGCCCGGTTGCCTTCCGTAATGTCCGTCTAAGGCCGTATGTCTCTGCCAAGTGATTACGGGTAGAAGATGCTGTGGGTGTTAGGGGGCTTCCGCTCTCATCCCAGAAACGCAACAGGTGTTTTCGAGGAGTTAGACTTGCAACTGGTTGTGCAAAAATTCGGCGGCACGAGCGTCGCCAATCCTCAGCGGATCATGGAGGCCGCCCGTAAGGCGATCAAGGCTCGCAATGCCGGTAAACAAGTCTTGGTCGTGGTAAGCGCCCGAGGCGATAAAACGGATGAGCTGATCGAGTTGGCCCAACAGATCAACGACAATCCGCCACCTCGCGAAATGGATATGCTGCTAGCGACCGGCGAGCAAGAATCGATCGCCTTGCTGGCTATGGCTGTGCATACGTTGGGCGGCGAAGCAGTGAGCTTTACCGGCCCACAGATCGGCATCGTCACCGACAGCACCCACGGCAAAGCGAGAATCAAGGCGATTAACACCGAGCGGATGCGTAAAGCTCTGAGCGAAGGACAAATTGTCATCGTCGCCGGGTTTCAGGGCCATGACAACGAAGCCAATATCACGACCCTCGGCCGTGGCGGATCGGATACAACGGCCGTCGCGTTGGCAGCGGTGATGAAGCACGACCCGGGGACGACGAGCGACGGCCCGCCGGAAATCGGTTGCGAAATATACACGGACGTAGACGGCATCTATACCACCGATCCCCGCATTGTACCTGATGCGCGAAAATTGGAAGCCATCAGCTATGACGAGATGCTGGAACTCGCCAGCGCCGGTGCAGGAGTGATGCATTCGCGCAGCATCGAGTTTGCCAAGAAATTCGATGTCCCTGTACAAGTCCGCTCATCATTTAGCGATGTCGAGGGAACCTGGATCGTTCCCGAAGCATCTTGGATGCAAAACGTGCCCGTCTGCGGTTGCGCGTTGATGAAGGACGAAGCCCGCGTTGCAATTCTGGGTGTACCGGATACTCCTGGTGTCAGCCATCGATTGTTCGAGACGGTTGCCGCTCGCAATATCGTAGTGGACATGATCGCCCAAAATGGAGTGAAGAGCTGGTCCTTTTCAGC
>RGDT01000129.1 GCA_009918525.1 Planctomycetia bacterium | reverse complement strand
CCACGACCAGCGTTCCTGGCTTGAACGCGGCCAGGAAGCCCTCGTCTACTGGTTGGCCGTCGCCAGACATTACGACAAGCGTAGGGCTAGTCAATTTTTTTAATGCTTCCTCTTTTTCCAGTTTCCGTCCACCGGCAGTCTGGAACGTAGCCCCATCGGTAGAGTAACTATTACTCACTTTGCGTTGCTCAGTTATCCGCTTGATAGTGGTGCGTTTGACCGTCTTACCATCCACAACCATTTCTTCGGTGACGGGAACGGACTTCGTTGCCGTCACCATTTGCTCGCTGACCAGATTGGTTCCTTTGGCCTGAACGACGACCAGTGTTGGAGAAATCCCGGTGGGCATTTTAACAGCAGGATCAGCGTCGGAAGACACTGCGAGGATAAATGCAACCAATTGGTAGTTCACGATTGACACCTCCTGGGTAAGCCAATGACATATAAGCAGGTTCATCTCTAGTATATTTATTCTACAGTTAAAATCCGAGGGCACATGTCGTCTTTTGAATTTGGAACTGCGAAGACCACGCCAACGCAACTCGTTATCTGAAAAATAATTATGACAAAAGACGAGATTGTGTATCAATATCCTGAGTAGAAGGATTTTCACGCCTACTCTGATCTTGCATTGTCGTGAAGCGACGATATATTCCCGCTCGTTCAATTGATTATACCCTCTCTTTAGGGCAGAGGACTGGCCATGAACGGGTGGCTTGGATGCCGGCTGTTTGCGCTCTCCTTAGCGGGTTGGGGATTACTTGCTGGCGGATGCCAAGCGGCAAACCCGCCGGTGCGTCCTGAAGGTGTCACCGACTTCCCTGCATTGCTTCAGATGGCAGGCAACTCAACGACAGTGAATCGCGGTCAGAAGCCGGAACCAAAAGCGAATCCGCTGAATTTCCGTCCCGACGATTTCGGGACGAGCGAAACACGAACCGCACGAATACGCGCGGTCGTCAACAACACCGCGATCCTTGATGAAGAAGTCCTCGTCGCCGCCTATCAGGCATTACTAGGAGCCAAGACAGAAGTCGAAAAAGCGGAAATTCTCAACGCCAAACTTAATGAAATCATCGACCGCGAAGTTGTTCTTCAGGACGCCGAACTGCGTCTGGGCAACAAAGGAGGCGGTAAATTTATCAAGGAATTGAAATCCGTTGCCACTGAACAGTTCAACAAACAATGGCTCTACAAACTGATGAACGCCAACAAGTATACCGACGAGAAGGCTTTCCGCGAATACTGCGCGGCCAATGGAATGTCGGTGGATTTAATGCAGCGTCAATGGGAGCGTAACTTCATCGCGATGGAGTATCTTCGGGGACGCATTGAGCCGACCGTGAACAAGATCAGCCAACGCGACGTGATGGAGTATTACGACCGTCATCCCGATGAATTCAAAGTCGAGGAAAGCGTTGAGTGGCAAGACATCTTCGTCGCCGCGGCTCGTTTTCCCAACCGGGCTGACGCCAAAGCCTTCGCCGAATCCCTGGTATCGCGGTTGAACTCCGGGCAAGACTTTGTCGCCCTGTCTAAACAGTTCGATAACGGCGACAGTTCGCTACGTGAAAGCTCTCTGGGGATCGGTACAAAACGTGGCGAGATCAAGCCACCCGAAGCCGAACCGATCATATTCTCCCTGAAACCAGGGCAGGTCGGCCCGTTGGTGGAAATGGAGACGGGGTTTCACATCGTCAAGCTGACCAAGCGAATTGACTCCGGTAAACGCACGTTGGATGACAAACTACAAAAAACCATCAAAGATAAGTTGCGTGGTGATGTGTTTACTCGCGAAATGAAACGCATGGTCAGTGATCTTCGTCGTAAGGCCGTCATTCAGATTGCCGAAACGATTAAGTGAGTCTCGCTCACTGCCTGGGTGAAATGTCTGACAAAATCAGAGCGAGCATGAGCATTCTCACCAATGGTTCGTTGGTCGTCTCAGGGCTGAATGCTAACCGCTGACCGTCCCAATGGCCCAACGAATGCCTACCGGCTGAGCGTAAGGCACCGTCCGGATCGAGTCTGAAGACTGGTCTTTCCCAACGATCGACGGCCCAGCGACCACCAACGATGCCGACCCAGTCCCCTTCGGCATCGCAGACTTCCCAACGCGGTAATAGCGAAAACCGCCGAGAAATGGTAAAAACCAGTGGTTCATCGCCTGCCTCATGGATGGCCCATCCCGGCTTCGTGAACCACCGACTCCAAAAAGAGCCTGCTAAGGGGCGCATGAAACCGACCACACCCTGCGCCGTGGTCAGCGTCGTGCAGTCGAATCGGACTTCCGGTTGTTCTAGTAAACCCAGCATCAAAGTCTGGAGCCGCTGAATGGAGCCACCAGTAGGCGAGAGAGGGCGTTAGCCCCACCTGAGTGGGTGGCTCGCATTAATAACTTTACGCCTCGGGTGTCACCCCTAACACCACATCCCACTTCGCTGCCAATTCACCGATTTTTGATCCCGCAACGGGAACAAAAGCCGCCGAAAGAGCCGCCATGCCCGTCTTACCCGCGCTGAGGAAGATTCCGTCCTTGAGATTACGCGGCTCATCTTTGATGTACATCTGAGTTGCCAGGACGCCCTTTCCTTTTAGCTTGACCTTGAAGTGAATGTGTGGCGTACGGCCTGGATATGGCACCGGCTTGATGGTGCGAAAATAGTACTCGCCCGTGGACCCTGTAAGGAAACGGCCAAAACCTTGGAAGTTTTTGTCGCGTTTGTCGGCGTTACTGCTGCCGGAGTGCAGATAGGCCCCGTTGTTGTCGCATTGCCAGATCTCTACCAGAGCGTTTCGAACGGGGTTGCCCTTGGCGTCCAAAATGCGCCCGCTAACGTGGGCGATGGTACCGACTGCCGGTGTGATTCCGTCGTTGACAACAATCAAGTCGTTGTCGGTGTCGAGCGGCAATTTCGTCGGGTAGAACGGCCCTTCCGTCTGGTCCGGCGTACGAACAAGAGCCTGAGCGAAAAGCCCCGGCGTCGTGAAATAGGCCAGCGAAAACGCTGCACTGCCAAGGAAGAGGCGGCGGGTAGGCATGACAAAGCTCATCTTAGGTCTCCAGGTTGAAAAGAATCATCATCCAGTTGACGTTCCACGGGCAGTTCCCGCAAGATTTTTTTGACGTGGGCAATATCCTCGTCGCTAACACCCTCACGCCGTCGATAGCGACGTTCGAGACTGTCAAGGATGGTTTCCCACATATCGCGTGTCGGGTCATCGAACCGTGTCCAGATGTCGCGGCGGAATCGTCTACGTTTGAAATGCCATTGTCCACCGAATTTCTCCGCGAGAATCCAGTGCCGTTCGCCCGTTACCGGGTCGTCAATCGTCCATTTTATCTCGACCGACATGGATCACGCCCTCCCGCGTAGTCGATCCAGAGTTGCCTGAAAGTCCGCCGGGGGCGGCATCTCCCAGTGCAATGGCAGCCGGGTGACGGGATGGACGAAACCTAGTTCAGCCGCATGGAGCATGAGTCTAGTCGCCCCCGAGTGATCGGGCATCTCTCGTCCGTCGCGACCGAGATGGTAGACCTTATCGCCACAGACCGGGGTTGCGTTTTCGGATAGATGAATGCGGATTTGATGAGTCCGCCCCGTCTCTAAACGACAGCCTACCAAAGCAAAGGCCCCAAGTCGCTCGATAATCTCGACATGGGTGATTGCCTCCTTCCCGATCTCACCGCTACCTCGTCTACCATCGCCCCGGTCGCGGACGAGGTTCGAGCGGATCGTTCCAGCGCTCGGTGATCCTGACACAATCGCCACGTAACGCCGGGTAACACTATGCGCGTGAAACTGCTTGCCCAACGCGCTTTCTGCCTGGACCGACCGGGCGAAGACCAAAAGCCCGCTCGTCTCCTTATCGAGACGATGTACGATTCGCAAACGCGATCCATCTCTGCTAGTCCGGGGAGATGCCGAGGAAGCCACCCCTTCCCCTCTTCTGCCGTTGCCGAATGGGGCAGCTATCTGCTGGCGTACCAAGTCGTGAAGCGTTGGCGTAAGTTCTTTGCGTTCTTCGCGCCACGCTAGTTCTGCCGGATGCCGGACACTGCTGATTCCCGCCGGTTTTTCGACAACGACAACGTGTTCGTCCAGATGCCGAATAATGATCGATTGCGGCGGCGGCGGCGGTGGAAGAGGCCGACGCAACAACTCGACCGCGTCACCCTCTTTTAATCGCCGGGCCGGATCGCGGCATAGTTCACCCCTCACCGTCACACGCCGCGTATCGATCAAGGCTCGAACGCGGGTCCAGGACCATCCCGGCAACCGCGCACGCAACACTGCCGCCAGCGTTTGACCAGCCTGGGCCGACGTCACCGGTAATGAGGGAAGTACATCCATAAAATCATTGTATCAGACGACCCACCGCCCCAAAGTCCAACACCTCGTTTCCCGCGATTACATAAGCACGATGTGACGACCACCGCAAACGGCCCCTCACATTCACCCCCGCTGCATCAGCTGAATAAGCTGGTAATACCAGGTGATATTCTGTCATCAGATAGCATGGACCTTCTACACCCATTCGCCAGCGTAGCCAGGGATGTTCATGGCCTTGGACAACGCAACCTTCCGGCATGGTTGGCCCGTCTCCGTGTACGACATGCCACGGCCCCAGCATCAGCTCGTCCACAACATGTAATCGTGAGCCGACCAGACCGCGATCGTGATTGCCGGGTACGACCGTCATGGCGAGCGAATGTTGATTTAACCATGCGAGTAATTCATCCTCCGGCCTAGTGCGACCGTCTTCGAACAGATCGCCCGCCACGACTACATGTTTGATTGCATAATCGTCAACAACTCTGGCTAATGGCTCGAGTTCCTCGACCACGGTTGGCATAGGAACGGACTCGCCCCGATGACGGCGAACGCGACCATAACCCAAATGCAAGTCAGCGACAACTGCGACATCACCCCAAATCGCGCAACGTGCTGTTGTCAAAAGCCACGGTCCGACTCGCAAAGCTGTATTCTCCGCTGTAGGTAGACCAAATCCCGACCTCGCTACCCGGCGGATTTAGCCTTCGTGATACTACCCACCATCACCGCTGCAAACGACTGGCGTCGTCGGCTCTAACGCTGCGTTCTAACCGCATTCGTTAGTTCTGCGTGTAACCGTTTCAACGCCTCCGCAGGCGATAGCGGTTCCTCACTAGGGCCAGACTCTTGCTGAGTCCAGGCAGAAGCGAACGGTGACGGCCGGTCCAAACGCCGAGTCCGCACCGTGAGTGAGGGCAAACGCTGGGCGAATGTCAGAGCCGCATCCCGGTCACTCACCTCGTCGGCCACTTCACGGGCCGCCTGTCGCAATAAAATAAAATTTGCATCTCGCCGCCGAAGACGGTCGAACAGCTCACGACTGGCCCATCCCTCCCCACCGACGCGTGGGGTGCGGCCGATCGGATTGCGTAGCACCATCAGCCCCGTCGTCGCTACCCGACCGAACCGTCGACGCACCGCGTCACTCGTGGCCAAGGAAGCCGCGTGATCCACTGCGAAACCATCAGCGTTCAGCAAACGCCTTATCATTGTCGCCGGGTCGAATTCATCTCCACGCACTTTAATCATGAACCCGAGATCGGCTACTTGAGTAGTCGCCGAACGTCCCAAACGCCATTGAGCCACCCTGGCCAGAGCATCATTTCCGGTACGGTTCAGTGGCGTGTGCAGATAATACTCGGTATCAACACCGACGTTCACGACCTCGACGAGTAGCGTCGTTGCGTCCGGAATTTCGCTGACGGCTTCTTGTTGTTGAAAATGGGCCATCAACAACTCCACGGCCGCACCGGAAAGTCCATAGTCGCAAATCAACAAGTTCCGTAAGGCGGATTGCCCCTCGTGCAGAGCTTCAGCCGCAAGCGTCCGCAAAAGGTACAAGCGATTGGCTAACTCGGCCGACAGCGGCCAGCCGTCACCGCCCCAACGGGGGACACGAGGACGACCGGATACTTCTATCACGATGGCCGCCTCGGGAGACAGAGCGACAAACTCAAGACAACGACCATCGAGCAAGAACCGGTCACCAGGGGTAAGACGTTCAGCAAACGCCTCGTCCAGTTCGCCCACTGGGCTGAGAGTTCTATGCTCGACTCTGGTTGAGACGGCTAAGTCCTCACCTCTCTCCGTTGCTCCTGAAGTTCGTAAAGCGACGGGCACCGTTTGATCGGCTAGGATGGTTCCAAGATTGCGCCGCAACAGTCGCACCGTCCGCATGTCTCGAACGCGCCACAAGTCGCCCTCCGCCCGTAGACGAGAGGGCAGCCACGCCCGCCCCTCACGATCTACACCACGCAAATAGTTCAGGCAATCGTTAAAATCATCGCGCGTCAGGTCGGCATAAGGTGCCGCACCCCGAACCATCTCATATAAAGCGTCTGCCTCGCACGGACCCTGGCAGCAGGCCCCAAGAATGTGTTGACATAAAACGTCCAGCGGAGCTTTGACCACGGGTAATGATTCACACTGACCACTTCGGGCCGAGGCGATGGTAACGGCCGCTTCGAGTAATTCTGCCGCTGTTTCCGTCAGCACCAGCCCTCGTCGTATGCCGGACGGATCGTGCCCCGCCCGACCGACCCGTTGCAAAAGTCGAATCACATCGCCCGGAGGGTGGACCAAGACAACCAGATCGATACCGCCAATGTCGATGCCCAGTTCCAGACTCGTGCTGGAAACCACAACCGCCAATTCACCGCGTTTCAAGCGTGCTTCCGTCTCGCGCCGCCGATTGGCTGACAGTGCGGAATGGTGTACAGCCACGCGACCATCGAGTGACGGAACAGTCCGCCTTAGTCCCCAGGCCAAACGCTCGCACAGGCTGCGAGAATTGGTAAAAACAAGTATCGTTCGATACCGGGGAATCTCCTCACCCAAACGAGCCAAGACCGCGGACAAAAACCGCTTTTCAGAGTCAAAAACGCTAGGAGGACGAGCGGGGTCAGTCAACGCTCCGATCCGCTCGCTCACATTTCCGGCTCTGTTTTTCAACGCCTCCAGGCGAAGCTCAGGAGGCGTTGCACTGCCGACGCGCACGATAGTACAGGGACGATTCCCCGTCAAAAATCGCGCAGCTTGCACAAGCGGGGTGGCAGTCGCCGACAACCCGACGCGCCGCGGGGAGCAAAAACTGCCTCCAGAGGGATTGGCGGCCAACCGTTCCAGGCTTAAGGCTAGATCGGCCCCCCGTTTTGTGCCAGCGAAGGCGTGAACCTCGTCCACGACGAGCCACATCAGCGAGCCAAACAGCAGGGAACTATCCGACCGGGTGAGTAACACCGCAAGGCTTTCGGGGGTCGTAAACAATATCTCCGGCGGGTCATCGCGTTGGCGTTTACGCTCCGGGTAAGGCGTGTCGCCCGTCCGAATCCCGATACGCGGCATCGACCGGCCGAGACACGATTCGGCCAAATCGTCGAGATCGCGTTGAAGGTTGCGTGCGGCATCATTTACGAGGGCTTTGAGAGGCGCAACGATCAGTACCCGCAAACCATTGCAGCGTCCCCCCGGTAAAGGCGAGGGGAGTGTGTCAACGCCCCGGTTCATGGGAAAACCGGGGCGTTGACACACCCCCCTCGCCTTTCCGGCATCGAATATCAGCGCACCCAGAATGGGCAACATCGCCGAAAGTGTCTTCCCCGTACCTGTCGGGGCACTGATTAGGACATGCCCACCCGCTAATAGCACCGGCCAAGCGATTCGCTGAATTTCGGTCGGTTCGCCATAGCGGGCACGAAACCACAACGCCAACTCTTTCGGCACAGAAGCCAGAGCCGAAGCAGCAGAAACCGGCGCATCACGAAAGACAATGCTCATGCTCTCATCGTAGACGTACCGTGAGTGGAATACGAACCGTTTTTTCGCTAGGCGAGGACAACCGTACTGCGGCCGTCGCTTCGACACCTTCATCGGGAATCCGGTCACGATCCACAATCACCCGAATAGTACCGCGCGGCCCCGAAACCCAGGTGGCCTTGAACCCCGGATGGGAGAAAGATACCTCCTCAATCACAACGGGCTTTTCTTCGCTGCCGTGCAAGATAGCGAGTCGGGCAGGCAATGCTTCGTTACCAGAGCCTAGCCAGTCGAGAACGGGAGGGGAGACCTGAACGACTTCGGGAGTCTTTTTCACAACCGTGAACGGCGCACGCAATTCCGGAGCGTTGGGGTCATCGGTCATGATGCTCATCGAGCATTCGTGTCGTCCTTCTGGACACGATGGCATCACTACCAGATGAAGGGTTCGAAACCAAGTTTCTCCCTGGCGCACCGGTTCGCTGATTTCGAGCCGAACGTGTGGCGAAGTTGTTGTTACCGACGACAACTTGACGGGCTTGGCTCTCCTTTCGGTCAGCGTGAATGGATGTTTAATCGTAGCGGCCGTGTGTATTACCAATGCAGCGGGCCGCAACTGAAGATCGGGTTGGACGTTTCCGGTCAACCGGAGATTCAGAACACCATCACGATCGGCCGAACGATAGCGGACCTCGGCGCCCCACACGTTCGCGCCAACGGCCTGGGTCGCGGTGTGAACTTCGATACGCAGATTGCCTTTCTCCCCTGCTCCGAAAGCCTGGCGGTCAGGCAGAGCTTTCAAGCATCCGCAACCTGTACGCACTTCGAGCAGTTGTAACGGCCGATCACCGCTATTTTGGATCTCGAAGACATGAGAAACGATAACGCCCCCGTTTACGGGGCCGACGTTATGAATCGGGGTCGGACTGACGAGTTGCGCATGGGCAAAAGCGGGCAGTATCCCGAACAGACACGCGACGCGGAGCATGACGTCCCCTCCGTGACTGATGTGAATACGACAGCCCATATCATGCGGTCCATGCGGCGACAAGGGCGATTTTTCCAGACTAATTGGTCAAACCAGTCACCTTGATCGTATCGGGGCGTTGACACACCTTGCTTGTCAGCATCGTTCTGCCGCGATCAAATATCCATACGCTCGCAACCCTGGCCACAGCCACGGCCACATCACCCGCCCATCGGAAGCGATACTGATCGGATGCACCTCAATCGTGCGAAATCCCTCGGTCGCCAAAAGACCGATCACCTCCCGACGTGTGAACTGATATAGCGTCAAACCTGTAACCCCCTGATGAGCCGGCATCACACGTTCCCCGGTGCCACTCAAGAGCCACGCTCGTCCTGCAGAATTCCACAAATGAAACCAGCGATTGTGAACGTGCAGAATAAAACGCCCTCCGGGCCGCAAAAGCCGGTAGGTCCCGGCAATGACTCGCCTTCGTTCGCTTTCCCCGCGCACCATTCCCAACGTGCTGAACAGACAAACGGCCGCGTCAAACGACTGCGGTGCAAAGGCTTCTAACTGTGTGAGGTTGGCCTGAACTAGGTGAGCCGACGGTACTTTTTGCCTCGCGATTCCCAGCATCGAGGCGGACAAATCGACCCCGACGCACGTCCAAACCTGAGTGTCCAGCGCCGCTAACAACCGGCCTGTACCGCACCCCAGGTCAATGAGTCTCCCTGAAGATCCCGCGAACGCTCGAACAAAATCAAGATCGAGCCGGAAGAGAGACGAATCCGCAAGACCAGCATCATAGTTGTGGGCTAATGATTCGTTGTGGACGTAGTCCCACAACGGCCGATCGACGCCCGGAGGTAGTTTCCAATCGGGAATCACGTGTTTTCGGGAGGCCGCGCCCCCTCGCTCGCCTTCATCTGTCGAAACTTGCTACGCGCCGCATCCAGAAAATCGAGAACCAGTTCTTGCCGATAATCGGGAAACGTCCACGGCCAAGGGCGAAACGCTTTTTGTTGATAATACAGCGTAACCTCCGCGAAGATACCATCGCGAAGGTAAATCCGATGCGAATGATCCTTGGTCGAGGCAAGCACGAATTTTCCTAAATCCACATAGCCCGGATCGAGATTCAACGGTCGCGGTTCCGAATGCTTCGCGGCGACGGCATATTCGTTCTCTAATGCGATTGTCTCACGCTTGATGCTAGCCAACCGGTCCGGATCGATTCGCCCAAACGCCCACAACCGCTTTCGTAGACTCGTGCCCATCGTCGGCTCGTAGTACGCTGTCTGCTCGAAAGCGTATTCCTCGCTCTCACACGTGATGGGTCCATGAATCGCCATCAGTCGATGGCGTACCCATGCCAACGCTTCGGGATATCGCGTGAATACGGCGACGATTAACAACACCGACGTTCGGCTCATTTCTCCGCCTTTGCCAACAGATCAGCAATCGCCTTGTCTAGTTCCTTTTCCTCGGGCCAACCTGCCCACAGATGACGAATCACGCCCTTTGCGTCGATCAAGACGACCGAGGGCCACTGGTCAACATCCCAACGTGTCGCTATAGGCCCGCCGGTTCCGCCATCGAACCACGACGGCCATGTCAGTCCGGCTTTCTGACTGGCCTGCAGTGCAGCCTTCCGGTCGCCATCAGCGTTTACCCCCAACATTGCGAACGGCTTTGCCTTGAGCGTCTCCAGCCTTTTTTTCGATTCGGCAAAGTGATCACGACTGGGACCAAAACTGTCCGCCCAGAAATCGATAAGGAGGACTTTTCCTCGATAATCGCTCAACTTCATCACCTTCCCGTCCAGCGTCGTGCCGGTGATTTCCGGTGCCGGTTGGTCGGTCCCGATCGGCTTTTCAATGGCGGCGATGTGAGCGTCGGCGAACTTACCCAGTGTGCCATGAATCGGATGGGGCAGATCGCCGAATCGCTTCTGTACATCTTCAAACAGGGTTTTGGCTTCGGCTTCCA
>RGDT01000128.1 GCA_009918525.1 Planctomycetia bacterium | reverse complement strand
TGTCAAGTTTCCAAACAATGTCGCCTTTCTCGACACCGGCACAGACCAACTCGCAGCGGTTGCTGACGTAATACAGAAAGTTACCTTCAACAGCGGGAGTGGAGGCGATCCCCTGTTTGGGGCTGTCGTTGGTTTCACCGTCGGGCAATTTTTCATGCGTAATCTGCCACAAGAAATTCCCAGTCGCCTCGTCAAAGGCCATGATGACACCCAGGTCATCTTTCTTGGCCGGATCGCGTGGGTTGGCGTTATTCGTTCCCACGAAGATGCGCCCACCGGCGATGACCGGCCCACCGTAGGTGTGGTTGCCCATCTTGGCCGTCCACTTGAGGTGTTTTTCTTTGCCTTTTTTCACTGAGAAGTCGTCAGGAACGCCTTTGTCTTTGAGGTTGACGAGGTTGCGTTCCATCGTCCCACCGAACATGGGCAGGTCTGTTTTTGCGGCAGGTCCGTCAGCAGCGGGTAAGTGGAGTACACCACCGGCCAGAGCGAGCAACAGGAAGCGGGTTATGATCGAAATCTTGATCATTGGTAATTTCCTCTGGTTATCACCCGTCTCGTAAGCTCTCTCTTGTTGGCGAGCGGGGTGAGGAGCGATAGTGGGAGATAAGGGTTTTTTCTCTCTCCCAAAATCGCATTAGGAATGAAGCAAAAGATAAACCGCCGAGAACGTCAAGCAAATAAGATGTTTCGTACGGTCTTGGAGTCCTGGCAGTTATCCAACCTTGCAGACAACAAGTGAGCAGATGTCGGCGAGAGCCGTCGTCGGCTCCCACCGTCCGTTACTTGACAATTGCCCAGAGCTTGCACGGATTTTCGGTTACAACGTACATCACGCCGTTCACGACGATCGGTGTTGCTCGCACCTTGCCGCGCATCTGCACCGTTTTCACCAGTTCCATTTTTTTGCCGTGCTTGAAGATCAAAATTTGGCCCTTTTCATTGCCCACATAGATGTGGCCATCCACCCAGTACGGAGATGCCCACGTCTCGGCCTTCATGTCGTATTCCCAATACTTCTGCCCTGTCTTGGCGTCGAAGCAGTAAACGGAGCCATCGAAGTCCGCCGCATAGCACAACCCTTCATGGACCGAACAGGTGCTCATGGTCCGGCCGAAGTAATACTCCTTCTCGTAGTCGTCGGGTGCAGCCCCGCCGAAGTGCCAGACCAGAGCAGAATCCTTGTTCTTGGGATCCTTCGGATCGAAGACGCTTTGCATTGGCTGTTTCGGATCGCTGGAGGGCGAGAGATCCTTGTCCTTGTTGGTTGGGGTCTTGGTGATGTCAATACACCACAGATGCCCGACGCCCTTTTTATGCTCGGGGTCTTGCCCGACACCAATGTACAAGTAGTTGCCCGAGATTACCGGAGTGCAAACGAAATCGTTACGAGTTCCGGTACCGCCCAGCACATACTTCGATGCCTTGGGATTGCAATCGAACTTCCAGATCAATTCGCCCGTTGTCGGCTTGAACGAGTATAGCCAGCCGTCACCACCGGGGAAAATGACTTGAGGCTTGCCGCCTACGTCCGTGTAGACCGGGTTGGACCACTGACCGTGCATGATGTTACGGCCGGGAGACTTGTCTTGCCATAAAACCTTACCAGTTTTTTTGTCGATGGCCAAGAAACTCGGCGCGTCCGGAGCAGGGATGCGGGTATGGCCCTCATCGACGCCGTTGGAGGTGATCACAAACAGAATATCACCGACAATCAATGGCGAGCAGGTTGCTAGGTTGTGTGGAAAGACGCCCAGATCGCGTATCATGTCCAAGCGCCAAACGATGTCGCCATCGGTCTTGGAGGTGTACGTCTCGTCGGTTACGCCCACGTTGCCCGCGGCCAGCCCGGCCGTTGTCGCACAGATGACCTCGCAGCGGTTGCTGATGTAATAGATACGGTCAGCTTCCACCACCGGGGCCGAGCAGATTCCCTCTTCCGGCCAATCGTTCACGCGACCAGCGGTCAGTTTGTCGTGGACGAGTTGCCATTGGAATTTGCCGTCAGCTTCGCTAAAGCACATGATAATCCCGCGATCACCGAGGTACTTTTCGTCCTTGTTGCGGGGATTTTGGTTGTTGGTGCCCAGGAAGATTCGCCCGCCACCTATCGTCGGCCCACCGTACGCCTTACTGCCGAGATCGACGGCCCACTTGATATTTTTCCAGCTCTTATTGCGATCCGAACCTGCATCGGGCAGGGGCGGTACCGATACCCAATCACGAGCCACACCCGTTTCAACGAGGTTCACCAGATTGCGTTGAACCGTACCGCCAAATAGAGGCCATGATCGAGCCTTTTCCTTGTCCTCAGCGACGGCACGGCCCTCCAGAGGAGAGCGGCCCGACGATTGTAGCCAAACGACGCCGAGCAATGCGGCAATGGCCATACCCGTGCCAGCCATCGCCAGCCACCGGCGAAATGGGGTGAGGAGGGACTGCGGGGGGCCGAAAACCTGCCCCTCTCCATTTGGAATCGCAGTGGGGTTTGAGTTCATGACCGGTACCTCACTTCTTTGCGTTCGGGGTAATTTTAATGTTGTCGAAATACGATTCGGGGCCGGGATTCGCCGCGTCAATGGTGCCGTTGGCGAATCCATAGATTAACGGCGAGCCGTCTGGAATCGGCAACGGGTCTTCCAGTTCCAGCGTCCACTTCTCCGGTTCCTTTTCGCTGCGTGGCCAAACTTTGCCCTTGATCACACCCTTGCCGTCTACGATGGTTGCCATCACTTTCATCGTGTACCAGGTTTCCGGCTGCCATTTGAACGGCATCTCGGTCTTGACACGTCCACCGTACAGAGCGTCCCAGGTGTTCAGACGCAAGATCTGATCGTTGCCGACCAAAAGGAGCGTGTATCGGCTGGCCCCGATGCCCATGTCAGCCATGTTGCCGCGTACTTTGTTTGAATAGACGTCGGCCTGAATGGTGTAGTCCTTTAGATCGGGGCTACCAATGTAGGCATTGGCACGAGCAACCAGCGGGTTGGGGCTGTCGTTGCGCTTTCGCAGAGCGAACGAGCCGTCCGGACCTTTGACTACCGCGAATTTGCCCGACGTGTTGACCCACGCTCCGGGCGTGCGGCCGACCGGTACCTTCTCAAAGTCCATGACATACGGAAGCACCGGCACAACCCGAACGCGAGCTTCGCCGGTCAGTTTACCGACCTTGGCTACCACTTGGCCGAACTGTGCGGGCGGCATCTTCCCAGCGGTCAACGTCGTAGCCTTCCCTTTGGTTTCGCTCAACTTACCTGCCAGCGCTGGAGGTGGCGCACCAGGTACTGTCTTCGGTGCAGCCAAACCAATCGGATAAACCGGCGGGCGAATGCCGGATAGTTCCCATTCCGCCTCGACTTCGCCCAAACGTTGACCATTGGCGTCATAAGCAAACGCTTTGAACGTCACATTGTCGCCCGGCTTGAGCGTCGCATCGGCCGGAACAATCTGGATGAACGTCGCCGGACCTTTCGTATCGGGTTCCTTCACTTGCGGCGGTAGCTCGACTTTCACCGGCCCACTGTCCTTGTTACCGATGCACACGAGTTGGTTTGTTGTGGTGAAGTAGACGCGACCGTCACTGATAGCCGGTGTGCCGTGTAACTCCGTCTTCACGCCACCCTTGCCGCGGAACTTCACGGACGATAAGGACATACATTCCGTTTTCGTGGGTTTGAGGATGTGGAATGTCGAGTCAACCTCGCTGATGTAAATTTTGCCGTCAGCCCAGATTGGCGACCCCTTGGTCGAGACGCCATAAGCGAACTCCCAAAGCGGCGCACCGCCTTTGTCTGCGTCGAAGCAGTACATTTTGCCCGCTTCATCGCACACGTAGAGCAACCCTTCGTGTAGCACCGGCGAAGCGAACTTCACCTTCACGCCGTCGTACCGCCATAGCTCCTTTGGCTTGCCGTTCGTCACGGCTGCCCCGTCAATACACACGACACGTCCCTGGGTGCTACCGGCGTTTTCTTCGCCGTGACCGATCCAGATTTTGTCGCCCTTGACAACCGGCGAGGCATTGACGGCTTCGCCGTTATCGACAAACTTGTGAGTCCAGACCTTTTCTCCCGTGCGGACCTTGAAGGCGTGGATGCAGCCATCGCCGCCCCCTGTGAAGATCAATCGCTGACCACCAACAACCGCAACCACAGGGGTCGAGTGGTAGGTGTTCTTGACGGCGTAACCGCCCGAGGCCCACCAGATGATCTGGCCCGTCTTCTTGTCTAACGCCACAAGACGGGTGTTACCGACGCTCAGTTCGCCCCAAGAGGCGTTGGGCATACCGACAATGACCTTGTCTTCGTCAACCATCGGGCTGACCACGCGACCGCCGTAACCGCTTACGCGGCCGAACTCTTCGGTCAGCGAGCGGGTCCAGAGTCGCTTGCCCTCAGCGGTGTAACCGATCAATTCGCCGGAGGTGGTGTGAGCATAGACGTTGCCCGTCTCCGGGTCACCGGCGACGTTGGTGAAGCCGAGCCGGTCGTCCACGATGTCTGTGTGCCAGACGTTGACCTTGTCTTCCCAGGCTAAGGCTCCCGTCTTGGCGTCGAACGCCTGAATCACTTCTTGTTGCGTCTCTTTCTCGCCGCATCGGCCTACCACGTACACCTTGCCGTTTAGCACGACAGGCGACGATAGGCCGCTATGAGGGACGGCAAAGACAAGGTTCGGGTCGCCCTTTTTCAGCGACCATTTGTCGGGCAGTCCGGTTTCGCGGCTAACGCCGGTTTGTTCCGGCCCACGCCAGGAGGCCCAGTCGGCTGCACAAGCCGTGGCAACGGATAAAAGTAACAGCGTAAAGAGTGTCTTTTTCATCGCGGCGGAACTCTCGCGGGGAGTGATCGTCGGAAGGCTTATTCTTGTTCTATGCGCCGCTCGCCAAGGGTGCATCCCCCGCGAGCGATTTTCGTATCCAGCGCTTGGCTTTCATCTCGGCACGCGGCAAACGGCCCGGCTCAACCGCCCGAACTTCGACGCGAAACAACAAGGCATCACGGATCGCCCGATCGACGCGGTTTGCCAGGGTTACTCCGTCCGTCGCGGTCGTCGGCTCGACCAAAACGCGGACCTCGGTCATCGTACCACTATCGTCGATTTCTACCAGATATTCTGCTAATCCTTCGATTCGGTGCATAATCGCCTGTAACGCTGCCGGGTGGAGATTATTACCGCGCACCACGATCATTTCGTCTGCGCGGCCGGTGATGCCCTGTTTGAGTCGCATCATCGCGCGCCCGGATGGACAAGGTGCCGGATCAACACAAACGACATCGCCTGTGCGATAGCGGATCAGCGGACTAGCCACACGCCGAAATGACGTGACCACCAATTCACCTGGCGTTCCTGGAGTCACCGGCCTGCCTTCGGGATCGACCACCTCGGGTAAGATGGCCGTCTCTAATAAGGTTAGACTGGCAGGCGACTCTAGACATTCAAAGCCGAGCGGACCCGTTTCGGTCATGCCGTTATGGTCGAATACCCGTGCCCCCCAACCGGACTCGATACGGGCGCGTGTTGAGGTGATACTGCCCCCCGGTTCACCTGCGACGACCAGGGCGCGAACAGGCGAGGAGATGAGGTCGATGCCGTCCTGTTGTGCAACTTCCAACAACCTTAGCGCGTAGGTCGGCGTGCAAAACACAACGGTCGCCTTGTTTTCGATCAAGAACCGCAACCGCGCGCTACTGCTCATCCCGCCGCCGGGCAGGCTCCGACAGCCCATCCGCGTCCCGGCCTCGAACGCTGACCAGAAACCCAGAAACGGCCCAAACGAAAACGGAAAGAAAAACGTATCCCGCGCGGTGATACCGCCGAATTGTAGTTTCTCGATCCAGCCATCCAAGAGGCTATTCCACGATTCAGGCGTATCGTACCAGCGCAACGGTACCCCCGAAGACGTGCCGCTCGTCTGGTGCATCCGGGTGTATCGCTCGAAGGGAAAGCTAATCAACCCCCCATGAGGCGGATGAGCGAGTTGCGCCTGCAACAATTCCGCCCGTGTGGTGAACGGCAACCGCTGAAAATCGCGAGGGAAGCTCAGACGCGAGAGCGAAAAATCGGCCAACTTGCGAGCGTAAAACGGATGACCGGGCAATATCTGAGCCAGCAGCGAAGCAACTCCATCGGCTTGGTGACGGTCGAGATCTTGGCGGGTCATGTTTCAGTCGTTTCCATCGAACCTATCGCCGTTACTCCTGTTTCCGGCTCTGATTTTGGCGATCAGAGCCGCGAACGAAAGGGAGCGGATGGATGTGCATCCAACCGCGTCACTTCACCTCGTAGCAGAAGATCCATTCCTGATCGCGTAGGTACAGCTTGCCGTCGCTCAACGAGGGGTGCGTCCACACCTTCATGCTCGTCTTTCGCAGTGACGACTTCTCCGGAAGCGTAAATTCACCCAACGGCGTGTAGCCCTTGGAGGTCGCTTCCAACAACCCTACCTTGCCCTCTTCTTCCTGAACGAGCAGCAGTCCGTCCGCTGCGATCACCGACCCGGCCTTGAGGGTTTGTCGCATCCGTTTGGTCGGCCAGACGACTTTCCCGGTCTCGAAGTCCTGGCACATCCACGAACGATCTTCGTGGTAGCCATAGATGAACTTGCCGACGATCACGGTGCCGCCCTGTTTGCTACTGACTTCCTTCTCTCCCCAGACGGGCTTGAAAGTCTTGCCGTCGCCCTCGAATACCTGCGACTCGCCGCCGCCGTAGCCGACGTTGAAATAGACTTTGTTGCCGACCACCACCGGAGTCGGACAGACAATGTCGGGATAATCCTCGTCGCGCTGACGTTTGAACAGAAGCGAACCATCCTTGAGATTGACGGCATAAAAGGTCTTTTGCGTGACGGTAAAGGCCATCTTGACGCCTCCGATGGTGCCCACCGCCGGGCTAGCGTAGGTCGCCTGTTCTTTGATGTCCTTGCTGCGCCAGATGGAATTACCCGTTTTGCGGTCGAGTGCGGCAAACAATCCCTCCGGCCCGCCTGGGGTGATAATAAGTTGATCGCCGTCCACGATGGGCGACCAGGCGTAGCCCCAGCCGTAGTCGTCGATACCGCCACCAACGGGATTTACCTGGGCTTTCATGTCGGTGGGTAAATCCTTCTTCCAGACGATTTCGCCTTTGGTCGTCAGGCATGCCAGCAAGCCTTTGCTGGTTAACACATACACATGATCGCCCACCACACTCGGTGTCGCCAGCGAGCCTCGGCTCCATTGATTGGCCTTCCAGTCGTGCACCGGACCGAGTTTGGTCGCCCACAATTCCTGGCCTTTGCCGTCGAATGCCAGCGCGTATTCATCGTCCCCCCGTGCTCCCATTGTGTAGACGATGCCACCCACGACGGCTGCGCTCGACAAACCGTTGCCAGCTTTGTTGGTCTTCCACAACAATTTGGGACCGCCCTCAGGCCATTTCTTGAGGAGTCCCGTCTCAGCGGAGATGCCGTCACGAGCGGGGCCGCGCCACTGAGGCCAATCGGCGGCGTAGATTGGAAGAGCGAGCAGGCAGAGTAGTAGAATGGTACGCATGGGGAGTCTCTTTCCTTGATGGTCGGAGCAAACCAATTATTCGAGATGATACGAGTAGATAGCAATAGGGAACAGGACCGGCGTGACAACGCGGGCGAGTGGAATGTGTCAATACCCCGGTAGTTGTTTCTAAGCGATAACCGAGGCGTTGACACGCCGCGCTCGCCTCCGGAACCGGGGTGTTGACACACTCCGCTCACCCGTGTTGACAAACCCCGCTCGTCCACGGCCGTGAAATTCAAAAAGTTCATCTGACTTTCACTGTCCGCGGAGTAGGGGAGATGTAAATTGTATTTCGCAGTTCGTCGATTCACGGAATGGGCCGTGCAGCGAGCGTATAACGAGGTATCGATATGCGAGCCGTGTTACTAGGGTTGTTGTCGCTAGGCGTGATCGCCGTAGCGGTCGCCTGGCAGGCCAAAGAAGGCGGCGAAACCAAGCCGACATTAGCGCCTTCGGTATTAAAGTGGTATAAGGGGAATCTTCACACCCACACCCTTTGGAGTGATGGCGACGACTTTCCTGAAATGGTTGCTGACAATTACCGCAAAGCGGGCTATCACTTCCTCGCACTGACCGAACATAACCTCCTGGCCGAAGGCGCTAAGTATGCCAAGATACCAGAGAAAGGACCCCGGCGGGAGGCACTGAAAAAATACGCAACGCGATTCGGTTCCGACTGGGTGCAGCAACGGTTTACCAAGGGCGAAACCGAAGTACGGCTGAAGCCGCTGACGGAGTTCCGCAGTCTGTTGGAAGAACCAGGTCGCTTTTTGCTGATTCCTGCCGAGGAGATCACCGACAAATATGGTCCCAAACCTGTACACATGAACGCCATTAATCTGCGTGATGCGATCAAGCCCCTGGGCGGAGGTAATGTCTCGGAAACGATTCGGGCCAATCAGCGAGCCGTCAACGAGCAAGCGAAAAAAGCCGGTCGGCCCATTCTCATGTTCCTGAATCATCCGAATTTTGGCTGGGGCGTCAACGCTGATGACATGCTCGCTGCCGAGGAATTGCGTTATTTTGAGGTATACAACGGTCATCCCGGTGTGCGAAATGACGGCGACAAGACGCGACCGGACACAGAGCGAATGTGGGACATTTTGCTCGCGTTACGATTGGGCAAACTGAAACTCGGTGCGTTTTATGGACTGGCGACCGACGATTCCCATCAATACCACAAAATGGCTGTCGGTCAGTCCAATCCGTTTCGCGGTTGGGTGATGGTGCAGGCGAAACACCTGACGGCCGAAGCGATGGTGACGGCGTTGGAAGCGGGGCAGTTTTATGGTAGCACGGGCGTCGAATTGAACGAATTAATAACGACGAAAGAGGAGTTGCGCCTCAAGATCAAGCCACAACCGGGAGTAACGTACAAGACGCAGTTCATCGCGACGATGAAGGACGCCTCGCTAGAGTCGAAACCAGGCGGAAAGGACGAGCCGCGTGTCTATGGCGACGATATCGGCAAAGTCGTCGCCGAAGCTGAGGGGCTGGAGGCAAGCTACAAGCCGACGGGCAAAGAATGGTACATTCGGGCAAGGGTGATCTCGTCGAAGTTGCATCCCAACCCGTTCAAGAAAGGCGATCTGGAAATGGCCTGGACGCAGCCTGTGGTACCCTGAGGTGACAGCGATAACCGCAGACACCCTTACGGAGCCATGAGAAGAACAGGATCAGGAAGTTGTCCCTGGCCCTGTTCTTCTCATGGCTCCGTAGGGTCTCTAAAGTTATTACCTTCACGGTAACCCTCGCGTTATTTGCGAGGCGCAGGCCGTTTGAGGTTGAAATCTTGCTGGTTTGTCCCGGCCTTCAACTCTACGGCAGCATTATTTCCCACTGCATCGGCCGGGATCGTGTCTGCCGGATCGACCAGTCCATCGTGCTTACCGACCTTTTGCGCTTCGGCGGCTTTCTTCATCATCTCGCCGCTGCTGGAAGCGAAGTTCACTTTCTTGACGGCTACAATTTTGACAACTTTTTTGCCCGGCGTGACTCCGGTGAGTGAATACCGACCTGCCTGGATAGGGCTAGCCGATTCCTTGCCGATGCCATCGGACGGGGTGAAGGTGATGAAGCCTTCGCCGATCGCTTCACCTTCGTAGGTGACGGACCCGGAAACATCGGCCCCCGACGAACTGCAGCCGACAACGCCGATCAAGACCAAACTAACTAACGCATAAAAACGGATCATCCGTGTATATCCTCAGCGGTGTATTAGGGAAGAGAGGCTGTTTCGCCGTTGGAACGAGTGCCCAAGGCTCGCCACGTCATCAGATCGACTGAGTTCGACACGAAGCGAACCGAACCATCGGCCATGGCAGCATTGACGCCACCAGTGTGCATACTACGGGCACCAGCAAAGGCACCGATAGCGCTGCGAGACCACCAGGCGTTGCCTCCCAGCGACAAGCAAGGTGCACGATAACTGCTAATGCCCTGATTTTGCGGACAGGGCCCAATCGGACGATCGGGAGAAGTGGAATTAGGCGACAAACTGGCACTGAACAAGGCTCCCCCCATATTCCCATACAGAATCGCCCCAATCGGTCCTGCCCATCCGGTTGTTGTTTCGGGTGCCAGCGCTTCGGAGAGAAGCAAGGTGTTGGAAGTGCCGTCGCTAATGGTTACAAGCGTGATGCCGGCCGTCTTCGGACCCGTCGTGTTGAAGATGCGGCCGTTAGGGTCGGTGGTTTGCAAGGGTGTCACGCCGAACACACCGACACCCCACGGGCCGGTGGTGGTGTCGGTCGCTGAGCCGTACATATCGCCGGAACCAACGCAGGCGCGGTAGTTACCGAAAATCATGCCATAATCCGTTGTGCCCAGTTCGCCGGATTTTGGTCCACCATCGGACGGGCACATGAACGGCTTGATCGGCGTGTGTCGTGATGTCCGTTGTGCGGCGTTATTGCCGATAGGACCATTTGGACCCGGATACGCTTGAATCCAGTCGGGTTGCATCAGGGCCACGTATCCGTTGGCGACGTTGGCCTGTTCGATGTACGGCAACACTAATTCCGACCAGGTGTAGGTATCCCAGCTATCGAATTTACGGCCATACGGTAGCTGGCTCATGCTGTCGTGGTGGCTCTGGCAGCCTAAAGCGAGCTGCTTGAGGTTGTTCGTGCATTGCATCCGCGCTGCCGCTTCGCGCACTTTTTGCACCGCAGGCAGGAGCAGTCCGATCAGAATGGCAATGATGGCGATGACGACGAGAAGTTCGATCAGCGTAAAGGCTCGCCGACGAAGACGGAGAGAAGACATCAGAGGTACCTCATAACCGCGAGGGAGAGAACCGCGTATCGGGAAATGCTAACCTCATTATGACGAAAGACTTGCTCTCGACTGGTAGTCGCACCCGAATGATAGCGTTACATGGTTCAAGATACCGCATTTCCGCTAAAAGTGAAATAAAAACCAGATCATAGGATGTGCCGC
>RGDT01000127.1 GCA_009918525.1 Planctomycetia bacterium | reverse complement strand
TCATTGCTGATGGTTCAATTACTCCGGGCCAACATGCGAGTTTTCTGGGCAAGGGCCATGACCCCATGCTCATCACCCAAGATCCAAACAGTCCCGACTTCCGATTGCCGGAATTGAGCCTACCCGCAACGCTGACACTCGACCGGCTCGCCGCCCGCCGTGAGATGCTTCGTCTGATCGACCGACAGACGCAATTGCTGGAATTTTCGGTGCGTGCCAAAGGTATCGAGGCCCATCACGAACGAGCGATCGCGATGCTCACTTCGCCTGGTGTCAAAGCCGCCTTCGACCTGACCCGCGAACCGGACGCTGTCCGCGACCGTTACGGTCGTACTACGTACGGCCAAGGGTGCTTGCTAGCTCGTCGGCTGGCCGAGGCCGGAGCCAAGTTCATCAACGTCTATTTTTCGCGGAGCATCGGCGGTTGTACGGGAGGATGGGATACACACGGTTTTGGCGATAAGCCGATGTATCCGATTCTCGATAAGTACTTATTGCCTATGCTGGATCAGACATTACCAACGCTGATCGAAGACCTAGAGGCACGCGGGCTACTAGACACGACGCTTATTGTGTGGGTCGGCGAGTTTGGCCGTACGCCGCGAATCAACAAGCTGGCAGGGCGTGACCATTGGCCACAATGCTACCCGGCGTTGCTGTGTGGGGCGGGAGTCAAGCGTGGGCACGTGTTTGGGGCGTCGGATAGGTTGGGAGCGTATCCCGACAGCGATCCCGTGCGGCCGGAAGACCTGTCGGCGACCATGTTCCACCTGCTGGGATTGCGCCCCGAAACCGAGGTGAGAGACGCCCTGAATCGTCCGTTGCCGATTAGTCCGGGGCAGGTGATCGATGGGGTGCTAGCATAGGATGTAAAATTTTTTCGCTCGGATCAACATTTTGATGGAGCTTTTTTCTACGGAGCGGATACAATACGCTAGGTGTTAAGGGGGTGAGCGCCCTCACACTGATCGAATGACGGACGGGACCTCCGCTTTGTGCATTGCCTTTCTCTCGGCTTTTGGCCTTTGCCAATCAGTTCACGAGATCGACAACCCTCACTGTCGGACGGCGTATTACTGTGTGTCGCGGTATTCGCCTCTGTCTGCTACGGTCGATAGACCGTGCGTCCGCCTCTCCACAAGACGGGCCTGAGGGTCCGCGAGGGATTGAGAATGACTAAAAATATTTACGTTGGTAACCTCGCCTTTACGGCGACGGCTGAAGATCTACGCGAGTGGTTCTCGGCATTCGGCGAAGTGACCAAAGCCCAAATCACCATGGACCGCGATACCGGCCGGTCGCGTGGGTTTGGGTTCGTTGAAATGAGCAGCGGCGGCGATGAGGCTATCGCGGCAATGAACGGCAAGCAGATGGGCGGGCGAGCTTTGACGGTCAACGAAGCCAAGCCGCGTGAAGATCGTCCCCGCGGTGGCGGCGGATACGGCGGCGGTCGTTCCGGTGGCGGCGGTGGATACGGCGGTGGTCGCTCCGGTGGCGGCGGCGGCGGTGGATACGGCGGCGGTCGCTCCGGTGGCAATCGTTATTAATTCCGCATTTTCCTGATCGCCAAACAACAGGGGCAAAGGTTGTGTCACAACCCTTGCCCCTGTTCTTTGACATCGCTCACACTCAGCCGCGTGGCCCGGTGCCGTCACTAACGTAGGATAGCAACGCCATGAACCGAGCACGCATCACTGCGTCTTTCACCGCTCGCTGAAACGTGGCACAGTTACCCGTTCGCTTGCGGCTAAGCATTTTTCCCTGATTGGTGCAGAACCGTTTAAGGGTTGCAATATCTTTGTAATCCACGACAGCGGGGCGAGGGCAACCCTCTTTGGTGCAAAAGCGACATCGAAGTTTTCGGTTTTTTGACGGTCTCTTATGGACCATTATTCTTGGCCGATCTGTCAGAGTGAGGCGTGATTATCTATCATGGGCAAAAAATGTCCTCTGACCAGGCCATTTACAGAAATTTATCATCAGGATTGAAGGATTACCATCGCTGGCGTGCAAAAGATTGAGGAACTACGGGTATGAACCGCGACGCATTCTTGTCGCGTATTCGCCAGGCCGTTCAGGCCGGGAATACGGCCCCTACCCCCCCACTGCCGCAACGGCAGCCCAGCCTGGGCTATCAAGGTGCTGGTCCTGATCCCGTCTCGCGATTGCGCGACGAACTGACCGTTGCGGGGGGTGTGTTTCATCGTGCCGCGTCTTGGGCTGATGCCTTTGCTGTTGTCTTACAGCTGGTCCGCGACAGAGCAGGCCGTCGCGTTATCTTGGGCTTGGATGCACCCAAACTTGAAACGATACTTCTCGCCGCCGGCGTCGAGGTACATCACCCAGACGAACCAGGAACCTATTTTGACGCGGATATCGGCATCACCGGCGTCGATGCTGTGATCGCCGAGACGGGATCCATCGTGCTACACACACGACCGGATCAACCGCGTGCGTTAAGTCTTCTTCCGCCCATTCACATTGCCCTGGCCGACAAATCAAAAATGGTGGCTGACTTGTTCGATTTATTCCCAATTGCGACACCGCCTGCATGCGTCAGCGTGATCACAGGACCAAGCAAGACGGGCGACATTGAATTGAAACTCGTAACCGGGGTACACGGTCCCGGTGAAGTTCATTTGGTCTTTGTAGATCCATGAGGATTAACAATAGGACGCGACACACTACCCAAACTACGGGGAATGAACCGCGGGGCCGGTAGCGGAGTCGCCATCGCTCGACGAAGTTCGTCAATGAATAACTTACACGATGAGTAACGCGAACTCGGGAATGGGTGCATAGCACGCGATAGTATAGGGTATTCCTTTTCGCCCAACTTCGACAATTCAACTGGCATCCCGAGCGCGGGTGTGTCAGCCGGCGAACGCCGTACGAAGACCGAGTCGCCAAAAACCAACTCGCAAAAAGTCACAGCCAGCGAAAACTGATCCGTTGTCGGAGAGGCTGTTCCTCGATACAGCTCGGGAGCTGCATAGGGAGGGGTTCCCCGACATCCGCCGCGGTGCGTTTGCCAACCCGTTCCCGCACATAGACCGAAATCGGCCAATTTCAGCACAGGACCGACCAATAATAGATTGGTCGGTTTCACGTCGCAATGTTGCATCCCCTGAGAACCGGTCAAACTCGAGTGACGCCATCCAGCGATGAAGTCCAGAGCGGCGGCGGCCTGGGTCATATAGTCCAGCACCTGATCGACGGGTAAGTTGGTCCCGTGTTGTTCTCGGTGGGTGTGAAGTAGGTCATTGAGATTGGTATCGGCCCGCTCCATGTTGAGAACAACGTATTGGCCCCAGCAATGAACGCCGTGAAGTGTAATGATGTTTGGATGCTTGAGGGAAGAAAGCTCTCGCAAGAGCCGTATTTCAGCGGAAACCATCGAAGCGGGACGTTTGCGGCAGTCAAGGAATTTGAGCGCAACGCAGCGATTGCCCAATCCGACCGCTTCCCAAACGTCTCCGAATGCTCCCTGGCCGAGTCTTCCTGTAAGGGTAAACCCTGGGACGGGCTCTAAACCAGGCTCAGGCACCATGGAAATAATCTCCCAGGATAGGAGGTAATGGTCGTAGACCGGGGACTTTACCGACAATGATGATGAAGGATAGTTCACGGCAGGACAGAAGCAACTTTTTTTCGGAAAATTTTTCCGGTAGCAAGGACTTTTTCGATGGTAGGGGGTCTATTCGTGGAGGCGGAGATTGTCGGGAGTCCACCTAATTGCATCTATTCGGCAAATAAAAATATACCAAGAATCTGAATTACATGTTGAAATGCGTGCATACTTCAGTAACATATATTATATGCCTCCCAACAAATTGACCAAGGAGAGGCCGGTGTGCGTCAGGAAAGGCGGATAGATGAGATCGCGGAGGCAGTTGTTGAGGTGGTGATGGGCTAGAAATGTCAGAGCGGGAAAGCAAATACCCGGCGACGTTCAGTAACCAACCAATATCCGCTGCCCCGGATCAGCCCAGCCTCCAAGCCGACATTTTTCTCCGATAATAGTCCCTGTTAGCGGTGAGAGAAAAAGGCAAAACTTGTTAATGTAGAGTGGAGAATTAAGATTATGGCGAAAAAAGTAGTAACCGACGAAATGCCGACCGAACCGGCCGCCCCGACCGTGGAAGAAGCTCCGCCTGCCCCCGCTGATGATAACACGCCACTGGTCCCGCGGAAGGAACGGCCCAAAAAGAAGACTGTGGCGTTCGACAACGCCATGAAAGCACTTGGTTCGGATGCAAAGCCACTGCAAATTCAAGATTGGATACGCAGGCAATATGGCATGTTGTTGAAACCAACGCTCTTATCGACCTACAAGGGGAACTGGTTGCGAAAGCATGGTCGCAGTGGTGTTACCACGCGATCAGCCACGGCCGCCGTCAGCAGTGGCGGAGGAGGCGCTGGGAAAACAGCGACGCTGTCGGATGTTCGGGAACTTAAAAATATGCTTGCACGAGTCGGCATGAATCAATTAAAAGAAATGCTTACTCTGCTTGGTGTTCATTAAGATTCAATTGTGGTTAGACCAGCTTCAGCGGATTTTACCACACTCGTTGAAATCGCGATGCCTGGCATTAAAATATGTCACATCGCGATTCACCGTTTTCACAGTGTGTTACTATCTAAATTCTCATCTTTTAACGAAACGTAGTGAATTTATGAACATGTTTCTACGCGAAGTTCCTTTGCAACTTTTATTATCCCTATAATATGAACAACCTGTAGTTCCCCAGCGTATTAGAGAAAAGGACTGTGCGTAGCAGCGACCTCTTCAGTTCGTATAGCGATGAAGAACTGATGCATCGGCTTCATCGGGGCCATCGCGAAGCGTTTGGGCTGCTGGTACGGCGGTACGAACGCGAGTTGTTCGGTTATCTGCGCCGATACATCGGTGACGATGCACTAGCCGAAGATGTGTTTCAAAATACGTTTCTCCAGGTTTATCTCAAAAGCGGTCAATACGAACTAGGCCGACCGGTTCGGCCCTGGTTGTATACAATCGCTACTCATCAGGCGATTGACGCGATGAGACGTAATGGTAGGCATCAGACATTACGACTGGAAGAACCTGTAACTACACCTTCGGATTACGAGGACTCGTCTGGGCTGTTAGATCTGATGGAATGCCGTTTGCCTTCTCCCGTCGAGTCCGTGTCGGCGGAAGAAAGACGAATGCGGATTCGGGCCACGGTCGATGCCTTGCCGGACCTATTGCGTCAGGTGTTGATTCTGGCGTATTACCAGGGACTGAAATATCGCGAAATCGCTGACCAACTCGGAATCCCGGTCGGTACGGTTAAATCGCGATTACATGCCGCCCTGGTCAAACTACAAGAATCCTGGGCTTCCTTGCCCTCTATGAACGAAGTGCCTTGACCATGGATGATTTCCTCCTATTGGGTTATCTGCTAGAAACTCTTGATCCCCCGGCCCGTAAGCAGGTCGAGGCAGAGTTACAGGTTAATCCCGACACCCGCAACCGTTTGATACGTCTACAAGCCGTCCTTGCCCCCTTGGCCGAGGACGCCGCCGATCCTGACTTGCCGCCGAATCTGGTTCTCCGGACTTTGGCTCATGTTGCCGAACATACCTGTCCTAAGCGGGCCTCTTTGCCGATGCCTCGCTCGCCGCTGGCTTGGTCGCGCGGATCGTGGGGCCGTGCCGATGTTCTGGTAGCGGCTTGCATGTTCCTCGTCATGCTGGCGTTGGTGCCGCCGTTGATCTCGCGATTATGGCAACGCCATGACCGTTATGCCTGTGCCAATAACCTCCGCAAGTTTTGGGGCGGATTGTCTGTTTATGCTGATACCCATTCGGGTAGTTTTCCTCGCGTCGAAGAGACCGGCCCGCGAGCAATCGCCGGCATTTTTATTCCCATGTTGGGCGAAGCTGGACTTCTTGACGATGTGAGTATTGATTGTCCCAATCGTGGTAATCGACACCCGCGCAAACTACGATTGGCTGATCTGGATCGCTTATATGCTGAGCGTCGCGACGAGTACAACATCGTCGCTCGTCATCTGGCCGGACATTACGCTTATAGCCTGGGTTATTCCGATGATGCCAGTGGACTACGAGGCTTGCGGCGCGACTCTGGCGACGGTTTGCCCATCTTGGCCGATCGCGCCGGAAGTCAATTAGCAAACAGCGACAACCACGGTGGAACGGGGCAAAACGTCCTTCACGTTGGCGGTCATGTTCTCTGGGCCACCATTCCCACGATTGGACTGGCTGGCGATCATATCTATCTTAACCAACATCTACGCCGTGAAGCAGGATTGTGCCGCACCGATACCGTGCTGGGAGCCAGCGATGCGAGGCCGTTCCTCGATTGATCAACACGTTGGAGAGCTTTTGAGCGGTACACCGTAAACTGCACATACTTGGCGGCAAGTTAGTACACACAACGCCACGAAAAAGAGGGGGGCTTCTTCAGCTTCCCTGCCCCCGCAGTCGATAGTTGTTTGCTAGGTGTGTTTATGTTGTCGGACGCACGCTTGCCGCCCGCCACACATACTGTAAACCGCTCACAATGGTCGCGATCACCATCCCGATCATCATCGCATCGCGTATTGGTGCCCAGCCCCTTACCAACTCGCTCAGCAGTGCAATTGCCACGGCCGCGCACTGTAACATCATCTTGAGCTTGCCGAGCCAATCTGCACCGAATGCCACGCCGCGCGATTCGAGATAACCGCGCAGCCCTGTAATCAAGAATTCCCGCGCGGTCACAACCACCACCATCCACGGCATGAGCCAGCCGTCACGCATCCCGATCGGCAAGAGGAAGATGAAAGCTCCCGTGATCAACACCTTGTCAACAAGGGGGTCGAGTACCCGCCCCAGAACGCTGCCGGCGTTCAACACTCTCGCTAGAAAGCCGTCCAACCAGTCCGTAAACGAGGCCAACGCAAACAAGGCCAACGCCCATATCCACGCTTCCACCGCGATAAACGCAAACAGAGCCGCACACATGCCAAGACGGCTGAAGGTCAAGACATTCGGCAGCGTCCACACCCGATCAGCGGACACGAATAGCCCGCGCTACGAGGTCATAGCCGTCTGATCCGGTCACACGAACGCGAATCAGATCGCCTGGTTTCAGTCCCTTGCCCTTGATACGAACGGCACAATCAATCTCGGGAGCGTCTGCTGTCGTACGGCCCAGCACCTGGCCGGGAATTTCTGGATCGGGGCTGTCAGCGATGGCGTCCATTTCTCGTCCGATCATCGACGAAGCATGAGCAAAGGCAATGGGTTGTTGCAATTCCATCACATGCGCGACACGCTGAGCCTTGATCTCGTCGGGTAAATGGTCCGGCAGGCGGTCGGCGGGAGTGCCCGGCTCGCGCGAATAGGGAAAGACGCCGAGACGCTCGAAGCGTGTCTCGCGAACAAAAGCGCACAGTTCGTCAAACTCCTCTTGTGTTTCGCCCGGAAAACCAACGATGAACGTAGTCCTAAGGGCAAGTCCGGGAACGGCTGCCCGGAGTTTGCGTAACAGCGTCTCTGTCTCCTCGCGGTTGACGCGTCGCTGCATCCGCTTCAGCATTCGGTCGTTTATGTGCTGTAAAGGCATGTCCAAATATGGCACGATACGCGGTCTTGCGGATTCGCCTGCGGCCGAGGCTAATACGTCGATCAGTTCGTCGGTGAAAAAGATGGGATAGGTGTAGAGCAAGCGAATCCAGTCCAATCCCTCTAATTTCAACAACTCGCGTAACAGCGCAGCCAGACGAACCTCGCCATACAGATCGAGGCCGTAGTAAGTCGTGTCTTGGGCCACGAGCACGAGTTCGCGAACACCATCGCGGACAAGCTCCCTCGCCTCGCGGATGACTTCCTCGATGGGCTTGGTGAGGTGTTTCCCTCGCATGGACGGAATAGCGCAGAAAGTACAAAGACGGTCGCACCCTTCGCTAATCTTCAGATAGGCAAAGTGCCGTGGAGTAATACGAAGTCGGGCTGTATCCTCCAAAGCTCTGATAGGAGCGGGGCGGAACAACGAGCGTTGTTCGTCGGTTAGACGCCGCTGCAAAGAGCGATCCACGACCTGTACAATCTCTTCGCGACCAAAAACGCCGACGATGTGATCAACGCCCGGCACATCATTCAATAGAGCATCACCCTTGCGTTCGGCCAAACAGCCGGCGACGACCACCGACCCGACCCGGCCTTTGGTCTTGAGGTCGAGCATTTCGCGAATAACACCGAGCGACTCTTGCCGGGCTGGTTCGATGAATCCGCAGGTGTTGACGACAACTACGTCCGCGCCATCGGCATCGGGCGTGAGAGCGTAACCAGCCTGAGCCAGTTGGCCGAGCATTCGTTCGGAATCGACGAGATTTTTGGGACAGCCGAGACTAACAAAGGCATAGGTTTTTGCTGTCATGAATCCTTTAGGCTGGATTTGCACCAACCGCCTCTTCGGTCAAGGAGAGACCTAACTCCAGATTATTCTATTGCCTACCGCAGTGGAAAGAAAGGAGCCGAGACAAGGCGAGGGGGGCTGGTTTCTGGGTGGGAGAGGGAGGCTTCTCCTCTCACGCCCATAAGCGAAAGCGGTGAAACTTCACCCGACGTCTAGCGTCATTGGCTCTAGCTTCATATAATCTAAATAGGGAATCCAACCCCTTTCCGACCCCTGAGATTTCGCAGCATGGATGAGTTGCAGCACGAGTGCGGGATCGCCGCCTTGTATCACCTTCCCGGTGCCGGGGCGTCGCGATTAGCTCCTTTAGCCGGTCCCGAGCAGGTGTCGCGGCTAATGCCCCGGTTGCTGCTCGATTTGCAAAACCGCGGTCAGCTCGCCGCTGGGATGTCGTCCTACAACCCGTCCCGCGAGAAACTGCTGGACACATACAAACAAATCGGCACGGTGATCGAGGCGTTTCGCCTCAACCATCCCGACAAATACGACGGCATCATGAAAGAGTATGCCGGACGAGCGGCTATTGGACACACTCGCTACGCTACCTGTGGTGCCAACGACCGCAGTTATGCTCAACCCTTTGAACGCAACCACGGATGTAAATGGAAATGGTTCGCCTTCGCGTTCAACGGACAGCTAGCTAATTATGCTCATTTACGCGATCAATTGCTAACCCAGACCGATTATCACCTTACTCGTACTACCGACACCGAAGTCATTCAACATTACCTCAGCCACGAACTCAGCCAGGCTGGTGATGATCGTCCTGATCTCGTAGAGGTGTTTGGACGACTCGCAACCATATTTGACGGCGCTTATAATATTGTTTTTCTCAATGCCATGGGTGACATGGTCGTGCTGCGCGATCCTACGGGGTTCCGCCCGCTCTGTGTGGCACAGGAAGGGCCGTTGTTCGCGGCGGCCAGCGAGAGCGTTGCGTTGTTGAATCTCGGGTTTAGGGAAGTACGGTCGCTGGAACCCGGCGAGATGATCATCATTCAGGACGGGGAGATTCGCCAGTCGCGGTTCGCGCCCCGGCAGAATCCAGCGCACTGTTTTTTCGAGTGGATCTATTTTGCCAATGTCGCCAGTACGCTGGACGGTTGCGGCGTTTACACGACGCGGGCGGCATTGGGACGAGAGTTGGCCCGCCGCGAACGCGAACGCGGTCTGGTGCCCTTAGACAATGGGACAATCGTCGTACCCGTGCCCGACACAGGCAAGGCAGCTGCCGACGCGATGGCCTATGAACTAGGATTACCAAGCGTCGAGGGACTAATCCGTAACCGGTACATAGGACGGACGTTCATCGAGGGGCAAAACCGTGCCGAGCGGGTACAACTAAAGTACACGCCTCTTCGCGAAGTGCTCGAAGGTAAACGAGTATTGTTGATCGAAGACACAATCGTACGTAGCACGACCATGAAAGGACTTTTGAGCGACCTAAGAACACGCGGAGGAGCCAAGGAAGTCCACGTTCGTGTCGCCTGTCCGCCGATTGTCGCGCCGTGTTTCTACGGCATCGACATGTCCAATGTCAAAGAACTGTTCGCTCCGCGATTCATGAAGGGAATGCGCATCACCGACGAGGAACAGGCGTCAATGGCGGCGGAACTAGGGGCAAATTCGCTGGAATACCTGCCGTTAGATGCGATTGCTCGCTGTATCGGTCTACCTGAAAATCATTTGTGTCGAGGTTGTCTGACAGGCGAATACCCGACCCCGACCGGGGTACAGCTTTATCAACTATCGCTGAGAGCCAAGGTCGGGGCAAGCGGTGGGCGAACCTACGAGTTAGCGACAACGCCCAATAGTTGAGCTACCATGCCAGGAAACACATTCGGCGAACGGTTCCGTGTCACGACAGCTGGGGTCAGTCATGGCCCTGGTTATGTGGTGATCATTGACGGCTGTCCTGCGGGATTGCCGCTGAGCGAAGAGGATTTGTTGCCTGATTTGCGGCGTCGTCGCCCAGGCCAATCAAAGTTGGTGACGCAAAGGCAGGAAGAAGATCTCCCGCAAATCTGGTCTGGGGTGTTCGAGGGTGTAACCGATGGTACGCCGATCAGCATCCTTTTTGCCAACAGTGATCAGCGTTCAACCGATTACGACGCCATCAAAAATCTATACCGCCCCGGACACGCCGATTTCACCTTCGATGCGCGTTTTGGTCGACGCGATCACCGAGGCGGCGGACGCTCCAGCGCTCGCGAGGCCATTTGCCGAGTAGCGGCGGGGGCAGTCGCGAAGAAATTGTTGGCGACTCAGGGTGTGCGGATCATCGGCTATGTCAAACAGGTCGGGAATGTCATCGCGGAAATTTCCCACCCGGTTGCCGTGACGCTGGAACAAGTCGAGGCGACGCCAACACGCTGCCCCGACCCGTTGGCGGCAGAACGAATGGTTGCCCTCATCGACGAAGTTCGCCGCGACCGTGACTCAATTGGTGGAATCAGCGAAATCGTCGCGACAGGCGTACCCGCCGGTAGGGACAATAACGCCTTGGCGAGATCGGCCTTGAGTTTGTCGAATACGGGTT
>RGDT01000126.1 GCA_009918525.1 Planctomycetia bacterium | reverse complement strand
AAAAATCAAGATGCCCAAGATGATCGTCAACGGCACCAACGATCCCTATTGGGCACAGGACGCCTTGAATCTGTACTGGGATGACCTGATTGGGCCAAAGTACATCTCCTATGTTCCGAATGCAGGACACAATCTGGAAGAAAAACTGCCAGACGGGACGAAAAGTTATGACCGGGCCATCGGCGTCCTTTCGGGTTTCGCTGCCTCAATGATTCACGATCATCCCATGCCGAAACTATCGTGGAAGATGGACGAGACCAAAGACGGTGTCGGGTTCCAAGTCAGCAGCGATCCCGCACCCAAAGCCGTCCGCGTTTGGACGGCTGAAGCGGAAACACGTGATTTTCGCAAATCGACTTGGTCCGCTATGGAACTTACCACCGGTCAACGCGTTCAAACCACAGTGACCAAGCCGAAAACCGGTTATCGGGTCGGCTTGGTCGAATGCGATTACGAAGTCGAAGGAGTGACGTATCGGCTCACGACGCAGTTGCAGATTGTTGGGAAATAATCGTCGCAGCGGCACGTTCGCCGTCGCTAACGATGGAGTCCTTTTCGTCAACTTCGCAATCATCCAAAACGGTGTGATCCAGATGGATGGGATGGTGATGGCCGGAATAATCAGGGCCTAGCACATCAATAACCGTAGGATGAACCTTGGGGCGTTCGGGCGAGTGGAAGTAGCCATGTACTTCCACCGCCTGTTCCCTGTACTCGGAATAATCCAGCAAAATTTCGTGAAGTTCTTTCAATCGATAATGCGGTACCGTCGCGTATACATGGTGAGGCAAGTGAAAGTCTTGACCCATCGGAAAAACTGCAAAATTGAGAAGGCTATCCACATAGAAGATGCGAGTGTTTGTTAGCCAACCACGATCGCCGTTACCATGCTGCACCCATTGGCGCAGAATCATGAAGAACGAGAAAGATGTGAAGATAGGCACAACCCACAACAATAAATAATATGCCCAGGCTGGAATACCCGTCAGGTGGGTAAACCATGCCAGCGACATGAATAGTATCGTGATGTAAGTGATTCTCAATAAAGTCATCTTCCGCAGAGAGATAACCGGATGCAATCGGCTTTGATGGAATGCTGTTTCAGGAAGAAGTAGAAATACGCCCGTCGCAAGTACAAAAAGTACGCAAGGGATAACCGACAGAATCCAGGCATTGTCGGCCACTACGCCCCACGTCAGGGATGCAAACAGGGACACGAGATAGAGCAAACCGACACGTACACCTGTTTTACTTAGCTTCACGCCTTTTTTCAGGTAAGGGTTTTTGTCGGTCCCGGTAGCATTATACTTCGCACGGACGAGAATAAACCGGGCCAACGGCAACAATAATAACTGGCGATACATCGAACGGAGAAAACCCGCCCGGTCAATCGGGAAAGACAACCAATGTCCGGAAGTTTTCAGTTGCGAAACATCAGGATCACGATCCGGATCATTCACAAATTGATGATGAGCCAAATGTTGCAATCGATAGTGATGAGTCGAAGAAAAAAGCGGAAACAGACAAAACCAGTCCGACACGAACTCGTTGAGCAGGCGATTTTGAAAGAGGATGTGGTGTACCCCCTCGTGCGCCAAACCGGAAAGCTGGTGCTGTCCTGCTCCGATACAGACGATAGCCAAAATGAACACCGGCAGACTGGCAAGCCAGGTGATACCTTGTTCCTGACGCCATAGATCGAAGCTAAACGCTCCGCCAATCATTAGCGTCAGAAACAGATAGGTTCGCACCAGATACCACCAGTTTGTCAGGTTGTCCGTACGACGCAATCGTTGCAAGTGCTGTTTCAGCTCAGGATCTTGCAGGGTTTTGCCCGACATTTGCGCAGGGCTGGCGGTGGCCATGATCGAGTAACCTCTTGTGCTGCCTTCAAACTACCCACAACTCCTATATTACTAGACAAGAGTTGGCATTACAGCACAAATTTCGTATCAGTTAGCCACAGAAGGTGGTCTTCCACCCGATACGACCGGTTCTTCGGAACGCGAGGCCACTTCGCGACGGAGACGAGCGAACAACTCCGCAGCCGCGAGCGTGACCGGCGGCGCACCACTAGGTAGGTGCATCGAAGAATGATCGTCTGCGAAGTTCTCATCGTCGTCATCCGACAGGGATGGCGGTTGCGGTGGTCGAGGCGACTCTTCGGCCTCTTCTGGCTGTCGAAATGTTGCTAATGGACGCGACAGGAGCGACGCTACCGAAGGCGTCGCTGGCGGCAATATTTGAGCCTCTTCATCGTCTTCCGGCGTAGTGTAGCATGGGAAATCGGCACCAGCCATAGGAGAAGAAACTGGCGCGGTAGCGGTATAGGAAGGCATAAACGGAACGGAAGCGACCACCGGCGGAGCAGTCATCGATGGGACAACCGGGGGCTTAGTAGGCAACGGCACAGAGGCGGGGGACGGCACTGAAACTATGGGGGTAGCCTTCACGGGAAGAGGTGCTGATACCACCGGAGCCGACACAACCGGCGGAGAACTTACTACGGGTGGCGCAGAAAGCGGAGCTGTTGGAGCAGTCGGACGCGAGGCCACGGACGCCGGCCCTAGCGTACGACGGGCAGCTCTCGCACGAGTCCGCCCCGCTAACAGTTGCTCTCTAAACGGTCCGATCACGTCCGGCATGGAGCGACAAACTAACGCATACACAGCCGCCGCACGCTGCTCCTGGTCGGGATGCAGTGGCCCAGAGACGATCACGACGGCACGGCCATCAATCACTAACAGATTCCCAGAGATGCTATCGGCTTGATCTTCGATAAGCGGAGAGAGTCCGTTATTCAGTAGGAACGGCAGACATGACTCGGGGTGAGTCTCCGCTGTTTTTCCCAGCAGAATTTCCACTTGGACCTTGCGAGCGCGAGCCTCAACTAGTGACTGGGCGATGACGGGGCAATTGAGCGAATCAGTGCAAAGCAAGACTTCTCGCCGTGCGCTGGATAGCTCCCGCAAAACACGGTCTAGTGTTCCGGGGCCAAAGTGAGGCAAGCTAACCGGACGCCATACAAAGAGACTGACCACGACACGAACGAGCCAGACAATAGTGAGACCACCTGTGAAGCCTGTGGCGATGTACAGAATTTCCATCGTATGCATGAACAGCCCTCCCTAACGGGGCGAGCATACGGAGGAAAGGCATATGGAAGCAAGGCAAAGTGGTTCAACGTCGCTCGCTCAACATTCGCTTGATCTTCAACTCTAACTCCGCCGAAGATTCCGGAGTGTGCCCGACTCCCTTCCAAACCACTCGGCCATTCTCGTCAAGTAGGACCAAAGTCGGATACATGAAGACCTCCATGTGACGACGTACCGGACAGTCACCATCGTCGCTGAGGAGCATCGGATAGTTGATAGTTATGCCGAGCTTTTCCGTAAGCGAGGCTACCGAGGCTCGCCGTTGTTCTCGTGTTCCACGGTCGCACAACACACCAACGACTTGCAGCCCTTGAGGTCCATACTTCGTTTGCCAGTCGATGAGTTTGGGCAAAGCAGCGCGACATGGAGGACAGTTCAACTTCCAGAAGTCGAGTAATATCAGCTTGCCGTTCTGTCGTTCGCTCAATTCCCAGGGCTGCCCTAGGTGGTCGTACAGAGCAAGTTCCTGAACCCTTTCGCCACGCTTCACGCACGCAGGTATCACCCGAACCGCAGGAGTTTCTCGCTCACGAGACGTGAAGGGAGAACGCGGCGTGTATACCCCCTGGCTAGCGTTTACCTCGGATTTCGCGCCGGGCAAAGGAGTTGTAACGCCCATGTCCGGAGACATTGGTGGTGGTGGTAAGGCAGGTTTGCGGCTCGGGTCTTCATCTTTTTCACGACCAGGGGGACCCGGCACGGTCACAGTCGGAGGCGGTGGCGGTTGGTCGTCGAAATCACGGCGTTCTCGGGTGGCCGTGCGCGACGGGTCGGTATTTACCGCAGGAGGATCAGCGGGCGGAACGGTGCTCTCCATCGGACGAACAGGTGCACCAAGCGAAGCGGCCGGTGGACGATCTTCAATCGACGGAGATGGTGTCGTCTCTACGCCGGAAGAAAGACCATCAGTAAGGTAGATTGCGACACGCACATTACTGGCGATTACGGAAGTCCTACCGGTGCTTGATGTACCTCCTCGGTCTACGGAGGCAACGAGTTGATAGCGACGGCCTTTTTCGAGGCCGGGAATATCAAAGTAACCGTTGCGATCCGTGGTTACAGACAGCCGGGCACGCGATTTTCCACCCTCATACTCCAGAACCTGAATGGTGGCATTGGCGACACGCCGCCCTTCGCCGTCAACCACTTGACCTGCCAGCATTCCCAAAGGCCTGGCAGCCAAGTTACCGGGGGTCGGTTCGCGTTCGGGTGACGAAGGTGAGCCAACGAATTCGCGTGGCGGCAAGCTATCGCCCCCAGCCGAGCGGTTCTTCGCGGTGGAAGAACAACCGGCCAAATACGAAAGCACGCAAAGAACCAGCACGCGACGCACAGCTCGGACCTCGGTTGAGGTGTATAGCATAGGCCGGCGTTACAGCCCCTACCTAGGACATCGGCAAGACAGGAACAGCCGACTCTCATCCCTGAAAGAAATATCGCGAGCCAATTTAGTCTTTCCGCGCAGAGAATCGGGGTCAAGTATCAGAAAGGTCAACCCACCACCCCAAGAGACGCTACCGCTTGCGAAAACGCTTCTACTGGTCTGGTCTTGTTCGTAGGCACTCTACGGGATATAAGCATTCCTGATTCAAAAGGCGTAGACGGCATTCTTGACGCCTTCGCCCTACCCAGCTATCGTGAGTTATCTTCCGCCTTTTTCCTTCGGGAAGTTTTTTCATGCGGGAACGCTCCTACCTGTGGCTGTTGTTCGTGTTCGCTGCCACGGGATTAATCGCGGATCAAGCGACAAAATACGGTGTGTTCGGTTGGCTGGCCGGAGTCGAGGGACACTGTTATGCGGTGTTCCAGACTGAACCACTTCAGCGAGTCTTAGAGATTGTTCCCGCAGAGGATGATCCATTCCTACGCGGTCGTCATCGCGGCTTCTTTTTGGAAGTCGCCTTCGAGCCACGGCTCCAACCAGGCGCCCCCCTGCGCCCTCACGTCAATCATGGTGCGTTGTTTGGATTCCTACGAAACTACGAAACCGGTGCCAATCTGTTGTTCGCCGGCATCAGCCTTGTGGCGGCGGTCGCAATCACCATCTGGGGATCACAACGGCGAACACGGCAAGACATCTGGCTCTGCTCGTCGCTGGGACTGATCCTAGCCGGCACGGTCGGCAATCTCTACGACCGACTAATCTTCAACGGTGTACGCGATTTTTTGCACTGGAATCTTTGGTTTGATTGGCCCGTCTTCAACGTCGCCGATTGTTGTCTTGTTGTGGGAGCCGCGATGCTCTTACTTCAATCCTTCATCGCGCCGCAACCGAAGCCTGAAGACAAGGAACTGAACAAAACCGATCAAGCCCTCAATCGCATCGAGTCGCCGACGATTCAAGCAGGAACACCGGCCCGCTGAATAGTTGGCTGACTTGATGAGAAATAGTTGGTATGTAGACGTGCCTAATCACCCCACAGGTAAAGACCTGTTGGGTGACAGATCCGTAAACACCATAGCTCGACGTTAGAAAGGGTATAGGTTAGCTCGTTCAGTCTTATGGCGTCGAAACCAACCACATACCAGTAAGACGATGTCCACTTCATTCAACCCTGGCACACCCACCGCGCTTGGTTTACTCGCTCTGATATCATTCATGAGCTTTTGTCGCTGGTCGCAGTCGTCGGGTACGCGAACGGTTCGCCGTACAACACCGTTATGCAACACGTACCACGATAGCCCACCGTCGTGATCGCGAACTTGATAAACACCCGTGATCGTCCGCGCTTCGCGTAAGCGTTCCAGATGTCGCCATAACCATGCCAGCGGTTCGCGTCGTTCGTTTAATGCGGCGGCCTGCTCGAAGCGTAAGTCCTTTGAAGACTCGGCGATTTGTCGCTCCAGGGCATCGAGCGCTGTGCGATCTCTGCCTTCCAGAAAATCCCCAGCGGCGGAAACATGAAACGCATAGTCCGCTTGCGAGCAAGCCGCAGCACACGGAGCAAGGCAGCGGCCAATCTCGTGCCTTAGACAACCGGCCGTATAGGAGACGGGAAACAGTTCGTTCTGATCGGCAAAACGCATGGTCTGTTTCTCGGGACAGTCGCGCAGCCGAAACCAATCATTGAGACGGTCGCAGGCCGTGCGAGTTCGCCGCTGACCAGGAAAAGGCCCCCAGCACGCCGTCGCCGTCGAAGGAACCCGAACCGCGACAAAGGCGTACAGAGCAGGCGGACGTCCCAGGCAAAGATAAACGCGACGTTGCCGCAATGGTTGTCCGGCGACGTTCCAACGCGGTCGCCATCGACGAATCAGTTCCAGTTCGCGCACTAGGGCCGCAAACTCACTGCGAGCCGGTTCCCAGACGAGACGACGCGAGTCGGCGACGATGGCCGCAGCCTTGTCGGGACGACTGGGAACAAAATAACTCAAGAGACGGGAACGGAGCGAACGTGCCTTGCCTACGTAGATGAGCGTTCCTTGAGCATCCACCATACCATAGACGCCCGGAACGCGCGGCGCATCACGACAGACAACAGCACGCAGACGACCCGCTTTCCCCCGTCCGCCAAAGAGGGGAAATTCGCCGCCGGTCAGGGAACAAGGACCAAAGCCGGTGAAGGTATCGCGTCGGAACAGCCCGTTCACGTCTCGCCTCCTACGAGTTTTTGCGAGGTGTGACGATTATAACGATTATGACGCTGATTGTCGCTAGTTGTCACTCATACAGATATTTAGTCCATGTGAACTCTTGACCATATTAAAAAGAGTGGCTATAGCTTAAGTGCGGTGCTGTGCGGCATCGTACCGGGGCCGTCCAGGCTGGGACAACGGGACGGTCCCGGTTGCGTGCAAGTACTGCTAATGGATTTAGCCCCACGACAGACCCACCTGGCAGCGGCTTGTTTTCTTCCTACAATAACCACATCTACGGCGCGGAGCGCGTCAATGAACGCGCCCCGCGCTCTTGCGCGCCCGGATTTCCTCCGACGAGTTTCTCTATGCCGAGACGCGACGACCTCAAAAAAATCCTTCTCATCGGCTCTGGCCCGATCATCATCGGACAAGCCTGCGAGTTTGACTATTCTGGAACCCAAGCGTGCAAGGCGCTCCGCGAAGCGGGTTACGAGGTAGTCCTCGTCAACTCCAATCCCGCCACTATCATGACGGACCCTGAGACCGCTGACCGTACCTACATCGAACCGATCACCTGGGAAATGGTCGAGCGAGTCATTGCCCAGGAACGTCCCGACGCTCTCTTGCCAACTCTCGGCGGGCAGACAGCCCTTAACACCGCCATGCAGTTACACAAACGCGGCATCCTCGCCAAGTACGGTGTCGAAATGATCGGGGCGAAGCCCGACGCCATTGCCAAGGCTGAAGATCGCCAATTGTTCAAAGAAGCGATGGAAAAGATCGGCATTCCCGTGCCTGCCAGCGGCGTCGCCAAATCGCTCGCTGAAGCCCTCGCCATCCGCGAACGTGTCGGCCTGCCCTGCGTGCTTCGCCCTAGCTTTACCATGGGCGGAACTGGTGGCGGTATCGCCTACAACAACGAAGAGTTCAACGCTCTCATCTCTCGCGGCCTCGACCTCAGCCCCGTCGGCGAGGTACTCATCGAAAAATCACTGATAGGCTGGAAAGAGTACGAACTCGAAGTGATCCGCGATAATGCTGACAACGTAGTTATCATCTGTTCCATCGAGAACTTCGACCCGATGGGCGTTCACACCGGCGATAGTATCACCGTCGCTCCCGCCCAAACCCTCACCGACAAGGAATACCAACGCCTCCGCGATGCCGCCCTCGCCATCATCCGCGAGATCGGCGTGGACACCGGCGGTAGCAACATCCAGTTCGCCGTCAATCCGGTCAACGGTGAATACATTGTCATTGAGATGAACCCGCGCGTGTCGCGTTCCAGCGCCCTGGCAAGCAAAGCGACCGGCTTCCCGATTGCCAAGATTGCCGCCAAGTTGGCGGTGGGTTATCGACTCGACGAGTTACGCAACGACATCACCCGCGAAACAACGGCGTGCTTTGAACCGACCATCGACTATGTCGTCACCAAGGTGCCGCGGTGGGCGTTTGAGAAATTCCCCGACGCGGACCCGACCCTCACGACCCAGATGAAATCGGTCGGCGAGACGATGGCCATCGGACGCACCTTCAAGGAGTCGCTGCAAAAGGCGCTACGTGGGCTGGAAACCGGCAGTTTCGGTCTGGGATGCTATCGTGGCGACCGTTGGGGCACGCACGAACAGCCCACCACGGACGAAATCGTCGCGCGTCTTTCGACTCCCAATAGCGAACGGGTCTGGTACATCCGTTATGCCTACAAAGCAGGTTTCAACCTCGAAGAAATCCACGAACGGACCCATATTGACCCATGGTTCCTGGCCCACATGCGTGATTTGGTCGAGTTGGAAGATCGGCTACACGTTTGTCCGCCCGAGCAACGGCGCAACATGATGCTCGAAGCCAAACAGGCTGGGTTCAGCGACCGCCAACTAAGCGTCTTGTGGAATATCAGCGACGTCGAAGTTCGTCGCTTGCGAAAAGAGTGGGGCGTTGTCCCGTCGTTTAAGTGCGTGGACACCTGCGCCGCCGAGTTCGAGGCGTATACCCCCTACTTCTACTCCACCTACGAAACGCCCGCCGAACAGGTCGGACAATCTCAAACCGGTCCCGAGAACGAAGTCCGCCTACCCAGCGGCAAAGAACGTATCATGATCCTCGGCGGCGGTCCCAACCGTATCGGCCAAGGTATTGAGTTTGATTACTGCTGCTGCCAGGCTGCTTTCGCGCTACGTGCCGCCGGTTTCGAGACAATCATGGTCAACTCGAACCCCGAAACGGTCAGCACCGACTACGACACCTCCGACCATCTTTTCTTCGAGCCGTTGACCGTAGAAGACGTATTAAACATTGTGGACGTGATGCAGCCCAAGGGGCTGATTGTCCAGTTCGGCGGACAGACGCCGCTCAACCTTGCCCGCGCTTTGGAAGCAGCCGGCGCACCCATCATCGGCACGAACGTTGATTCCATCGACGTCGCGGAGAATCGCGAACGGTTTAGCAAACTACTTGACGGCTTGAACCTCAAGCAACCGTCTAGCGGTACCGCTATGGACCAACAACAAGCTGTTCACGTCGCTCGCCGACTCGGCTATCCGGTGCTGGTACGACCGAGTTACGTTCTGGGTGGCCGGGCGATGGAGATTGTCTACGACGAAAGCACGCTGGCACGGTTCGTCGGTCAGGCGATGAACGTCTCACCCGATAAACCGGTCTTGATCGACCGCTTCCTCGAATCTGCCATCGAAGTCGATGTTGATTGTCTGGCTGACGGTATTGATTGCGTCGTAGGCGGTGTGATGCAGCACATCGAGGAAGCAGGCATTCACTCCGGTGATTCGGCGTGCGTCATTCCGCCCTACAGTCTGCCTCATCCCGTCGTGGAAGAGATCAAACGACAGACGCGGGCCATGGCCAGAGAGTTAAACGTCCGCGGATTGATGAACGTCCAGTTTGCCGTTCAACGCACGATCCTCCAACACCCCTTCCCTTCGGAAGAAGCAATCCGTGGAGCCGTTTACGTTTTGGAAGTCAACCCCCGAGCCAGTCGTACCGTGCCATTCGTCAGCAAGGCGATCGGCCAACCCCTGGCCCGTGTCGCGACCTTGGTCATGGTCGGCAAAACGCTGGAGGAACTCAAAGCCCTACAGGAAATTGCGCCTACTCATTTCTCCGTCAAAGAGAGTGTCTTCCCCTTCAACAAATTCCCTGGAGTGGACATCATCCTCGGACCGGAAATGCGCAGCACCGGCGAAGTCATGGGTATTGACGATACGTTCCCTTTGGCGTTCGCAAAATCGCAGATGGCCGCTAATGCTGCGTTACCCTCACCGGACGCGGGGAAGGTGTTCGTATCGGTCGCGGAACGCGACAAGTCGGAACTTGTCCCCATCGCACGCGGCCTGACGGAATTGGGCTATTGTCTGATCGCGACGCGAGGCACGGCCCGACGATTGCGACAGGAGGGAATCCAGATTATCGAAGTTCCCAAACTGCAAGAAGGTCGGCCCAACCTGATTGACCTGATGAAAAACAAGGAAATCTCTTTGGTCATCAATACACCATCGGGGCGCGGCGCACGCACGGACGAAGGGAAAATCCGCGCCGCTGCCGTCGCTAGTGGCGTAACGTGTATCACGACGTTGGCCGCAGCCAATGCGGCAGTCGAGGCGTGTCGGGCGATCCGACAACGCGATTGGAAAGTGACCGCGCTACAGGATCGATTCCCGAGTTTGCGATAAAGCAATTGTTTACCTGCCCGCCGATTGGTGTTGTCTGCCCTACACCCGTCGGCGGTTTCTGATCACCATCACGGCAAACGGCCTCAGTCCGGCACCGTCCACACGGTCACGGCCCCGTTCATGTCGCCCGCCGCGATTCGTTTGCCGTCGGCCGAGACGGCGACAGCGTGATACCAATCTTTGAACTGTCCGCCGCGCGACTTGCCCAGCGTGGCGAGCAATTTACCGTCCGAGATATTCCAGATTTTCACCGTCGTATCGCGACCGCACGACAACAAATGTTTCCGGTCGGGGTGCAATGCCAAATCGGTCACCCCCTCTTGATGACCCGGCTCGTACGTCAGCGTCTTCTTCCCGCTCGTCACATCGGCGGCGGTTACACCCTTTTTGCCGTCCGCTTCGCCGCCTCGGCCCAGGAATACCGTCTTGCCGTCGGGATGCCATAACGCCGCCGAGAGATATTGTCCCTTAAACTCGGTTGACAATTCTCGAAGCAATTTCCCCTCGGTCACATCCCAAATACCAACGCCGTCGCGTCGGCCTGAATCGAACACCAGGGGAATGCGTTCCGATACCAACGCCTGTTTCGCGTCCGGCGACAAGGCAATGGCGTAGGCCCAACCTTTGAGAGGCCAGCGCCGACGCTCCTTGAGG
>RGDT01000125.1 GCA_009918525.1 Planctomycetia bacterium | reverse complement strand
TCTCCCTGCTGAATCAGTTACCGCCGGTCGTCATCGGCACCGGGGCGCTAGGCAAGCCTACGTTCGGCAATCCAGTCGGAATCGGGCCAGGCATACCGCCCATCATCGGGATCGGCCCGCCAAAACCACCCGGAGGCATCATAGCGCCCATCGGGATCGGACCACCGAAGCCAGGTCCAACCGGGGGGCCACCAGTCGCTCCAGCAGGAATGGCCCATTGCATCGTCGGGCTGACAAAAACCGGAGCGTAGTTGATGCGACCACAACCACCCGGACCACAGGGACCAGCATTGATGGCGTAGCCGTGATTCTTGTAATAGGCAACCCAATCAATCGCATCTAAGTGTTTGTAGAAAGTTTTCAGTGAGTGATAATAATCGTGCCAAAACTTTTGCAGGCGTTCTTCTTCCGGAGTGAGGCACTTGTAGCGTTTCGCGAAGATGTTCCACCACGGTTGATAGCCACTGTACGTAAGGTGCCCCCAGCTGGCTTGGGTTGTGCCAGCAGTCAGGGCCAAGCCAAAGACGGCGCAGAGCGCCAAGGTGATCCGTTTCATCGCCACTCCTTTTCCGCGAAATCCCTATAAGCCGCCTTTGTGACGGCCATCCGATCCACTTCCCTCACTATCCCCGCTCCCCGCGGATTGGTGAGGACAACGCGATGCGGCCCTTAGATCAGCCTGAGCGTCGCATCTTGCACAATTAGAATCGGCCAAGCGTCAACCGCGAACGCGGAATAACAGATTCTATCGGCCAAAGCATTTCATCCAGAACCCGTACAGTCAACAAAGTCGTTACAATCGTTCCAATTTAACACAATCTAGCGACTCCTGACGTGCTGCGCTGTCAAAAGATGACAATCCGAGTAGACAAATCGCTAAAATCGGTAAAATAGATAAAAGCCATATGGCTAGGATAATTGATTCAAAGCGTCATGGATAGAATGTGAGCTTGGAACGGGAGAATGCCACATGATTCTTCGGGTATTAGCTTTCGCTGGAATGCTGCTACCGTTGGCGGTGGGCGCTGGTTCGCCCAATCAGAAAGGGGCTACCGCCCCACTGCGCGGTCGGGTTGAGGAGTTTGCAGACTCAAACGAGGCCAAAGACGAGCCGGCCGGCCGTGTCTTTGAAGACCGGCAATGGTCGGGAGTGATTCCGTCCGTCCCGGTTCTCATCAAGAAAACGATGATCGGACGAATGAGCATTACCAACTTCACGCCGAAGCCGACACCACATGGAGTGCTCCCCGCTCCGGCCCCTGCCACGCCGAAAGCACCCGCGGGTAAAGCCGGTGCCCCGGTAGCTGCACCGCCCAAACTACCCCTGTTGAAGTCCGAACCGCCTGTCGAAGAAGTATTGTGCGTGTGTCGCTGGCAATCTGGTCGTTTTCTGGAAGATTCACACGGTCGGCGTTGGATTCTGGTATACGGTGGGGCCGACTGGAGCCATCCTGAACATCTAGCCGGGTGGATGCTGCCCAGTACAGCGGAAGCTCCTCATTTCTTCAGCCGTAATGGTCGACTTTACCGCCTGCAATACGCGCCGTGATGTCAGTTCATTTGGTTCGTCCTTGCGCACTGAACCGCAGGGACGAACGGCCAATTTCAATCAAGTCGCCGTCATTGAGTCGCGTCAGACCAATGACGCCATAACCATTGACCGACGTACCGCCACCGCTTCCAATATCCTCGACATAATAGCCACCGTCGCGCGTCACGATCCGGGCGTGCAGCTTATCGACGCCCTGATCCCCGAATAAGGCAATATCACAACCCTCGGCCCGACCGATGATGATTTCCGGCCTAGACAGGATCAGCTCGCGTCCGGCCCGGAAGCCCGATTCGACCTTGATCCACGCATCTTTGAAAATCACCTGAACCAGCCCGATCAAAAGCCCAATACACGCCCCCAGGATAACGAAACCGATGGCCGTTGGGCTCCATAAGCCGGTGGCGTCGATGCCCAGCCAGCGTTTCCAGCCGTAACCAACTGCGAGGAAAAAGCCACCGCCAAGCATACCGCCGATGGTTCCGCCCATCAGACCGTTGCGAACTTTCTTGAAGGCTCCGGTAGTATCCTGATTGCGTGCGAGTCGGGCCAGCAACTCGAACATGCCTGGCGATGCCCCGATGAGAAGACCCGTGAGCGTCCAACCGAAAACGAGTGAAAGGTTCCACTGGGTACTACCGTAGATAATCTGGGCAATCATACCGCCAACGAAGCCACCCAACCCGCCAACGAACGCCCCAACGAACACGGCCGGCACGACCGTCCAGCTGAAGCCATTGAACGCCCGATCGACGAGAACGAGAATGATCGCGAGAACCAAGCCCAATCCCATCCCCTTAAACGCTTCCTGGAGAACGGGCTTGTCCATGAGAACCGAGAGAGAGACGATCCACCCGACCAGCCCGCCAAAAGCTCCCCAAGCGGCACAATAGTAGAGGAACCAGCGTAAGTTCATGAAATCACCCGTCCGCGTTTTTGGGGGGAGAAGTCAAGCCCCCCTTATCCCCTACAACACCCCTCACCCCGAAAAAACGCGGGGCTGTTTGATTTGGACCGGCTGAGTCTGTTCCGTCGCTCCCATTTTGACCTTCAGATCGAAAGCCCCCTCGCGGGGACCGCTACGAATCTTCCAGGTTACGGGGCTAATGCGGGTCGAACCGTCCGCAGGCAACGGTGGCACGGAGACGATTTCGTCGCCCTCCACGCGAGAAAAGCCTTGGGGCAGAACTAGTTGCAGTTTTGCCCCAGGATTCGGATCACTGACGTAAGCCGTGAGTGTAAATTCGCCGTTGGGAACGAACGAACCGCCGACGGTGAGCGCTAGACTGCCCCCGGAACTCGAAACACGGCCCAAGCCATAGGTGAACCCCACCTCACGGCTCTCGCCGGGATTGAGTTCGCGCGGGTCCCAATAAACAGTGACGGCAGAGTCGCCCGAATCAAGCGTATGAATGGGAGCCAACGGAAATGCCCATTTTGTTTTTTCCTGCATGAAGGGAGACCCAGCCACCAGTGGAAGCCAACTACTCCGATCGCGATGATCGTTCAAAGCCGGGTTTGGGTACGCACTGAGGGTCACACGATCAGGAGGTTCAATATTCGCTTCTTCTAAACGAAAACCAATTTGAGCAACAGTACCAGGATTGTTCAAATCGGCTCGTTCACATGCCTGGATAAAATCAGGTATTTTTTTCGTGTCGTCAAAATTCATGAAAGTGGAACAAAGTTCCTTTTGACCAGGTATCAAAAAGGGAACGCCGTCATTTTCACCGATGTAAGTATCAAGCAAAAAACGTAAACCGACGCGATGCGGCTTCTCATCTCCGTTCTCGATCCGATAATGAATGCGACACGTATCAAATGCACGCGACTGAGTGCCCGGCGTCAAGCCGACCGTTTGTGTCACCTTCACATTGTTTGCCGTATCACACAACCAAACCGAGCGTCGGCCGAAGCGAATGCCCGGCTTATCGTAAGGGGCGCTCATGGTCAACCAACGACCGGGTAGGATCATGTCGCGACCGACGGCATTTTCTCGGTCTTTTTTTCGCCATCCCGAATCGCCAAAAATATAGGAATTATTATCTACCAGAATGACGCAATTATTCGATATTCCGTTTCGCTCGAAGGTCAATTTTCGGTTATCGGCAAATAAGGTTAATCCAAAACGCATACTGGCAGGAATGGTAACATCATAGGCGTGAGGGTCAGGCTGGTTGCCTTCGGGGGGTTTGATATTTCCTGTGGGAGAAACAAAGCCGAGTTTATCCGTGTCATCCATCTGCAAAACGAGCGCGTCGGGATACTTAGACAAATCTTCCGAAGGCGTCGTTGTCAATCCTGCATTACCTTTCACTTGCGAAAACATCACCCAATCGCGGACGAGCGGCACTATTAGGCCGATCATCACCAACGCCAACGGAATCAACGCCACAACGAAACGCGACAAAAACGACGACGATACGACCGGCTCCGCTTTCCCTTCCAACGGTGCTACCGAATCGGCGCGATCAGAGCCGGAAGCGTCAGGGACGGCCCATAAGGGCGTTGACACACCCCGTTCGCCATTTACGCTATCGTCTCTGACACGATGCTTTCTCGGAGCCGGAACCTCCAGAGGCGGGCGGGGTATGTTAATGCCCCGATTTACCGTACCTGACGCTTCCGGCTCGATTTCCAGCGCCGTGAACGCATTCTCAGAGCTGGAAGCGTTAGCGAAGGGCAGTTGTATAGCCCCGCCGCTCACGTCGAGGCGCACCGTCACCCCATACCGCACACGACCGTTGGTTGTGAGCGTCACCTGCGCTTCGAGAAGTTGACCGGACCGCGCAGGAACACGCGAAGCACCGAGATGAACGGTCGCGGTACGTTTGTCGTAGTCAACCTCACGGATATCCAGCCAATCGGCATTGCTCGTTACCGCCACCCAGACCGGCTTCTTCTCTTCCGTGCAGAGTTGTACCGTTGCTGCCACCTGTTCACCGGGTCGGCCGCTAAGGAATAACTCTCGGCGGTTGACCACGACTTTCGGCGGTTTGGTCAGGCCCAGTGCCTCGAAGAATTGCTGGACCGCCGCGACACCACTGGCCGGCGCTTCGCGTACGGGGTAATCCCACCCATTGACGGCGTACCACCGTTGAACCGCACCAGAAGCGAACGCCTCACCCGCTTCGGTGGGCTTTTCCTTGGCTTTCTCGGCAATCTCGCGCGGTGTGCGTGCGCCGGCCAGCACCCCATCGGGAAAGGGTCGGATCGGCACGCTGAACGTCACGGGAACCGCCACTTGGCTGCCTTGCGTCTCTACCAATAGTTGCCCCTCGAAGGGACGACTGGAGGCACGCAATCGCTTGGCGGGAATGTGAAACGGAATCGTGGTTTCGTGAAGAAATTGAAAGAGCTTTTTGCTGTCGGGTGCGTTAGGTTGGCCGAGAAAAAGCCAATCGGTCAAGCTGACTACACTGCCGGAGAGCAGCCCCATCCCTTCGTTGTGGAGAGTCAATTCGATCAACACATCCTTGCCGGGCACGACTTGTCCGAGATTGACCGACGCAGGTGAAACGGTGACCTTGGCCGCCTTCAACACGGTGGACGGCATCCGTCGCAGTAATTCGTTCAGCGCGCCGTCGCGGTCGGCACTGTTCCGGGCCTGCATCGCGACCCGAGCCAGATCGGCGCGACCGACACCGTTGAGGAAGTAGCCAAAAGCCCCATCTCGCAGCAAGTCGCGAGCATCTCTCCATTCTGAGTTACACGCCAGTACCAGTTCATCGAACGTGTGGCACGTTTTGCCCGATGGAAACACGAACGGCATCGGAAAGCGTTGTTGTGCCGGGGATGCGTGAGGAGCGATCGTCACACCCAAAGATGTACCGTCATGGTAACAAAACACTGCATGAGCAGGATTGATTCGCGAGCAACGAGGGCAACTAACGACCATGACAGGTTTCCTTTTGCTCCTTCGTGAAGTCATTTGGCGGGCGGAGCATGTCAATGCCCCGATTCTTCCCGAGCGTTAACACGCCCCGCTCGCCATCGCTTCCGGCTCTGATTTTGTCTACACACGAAGGTGAGTACATCACGAGCTATTTTGATTATACTCACCAGCGAGCCGATGACCCAACCCCGTCTGCGATTCTGGGGAGATGTTCAGCCCCCCTTCACTCCTACGGTTATCCGTTCCTCCTCCTTCATCGCTCCAGCGGCGGCTTCGATCTTCCACTCTCCGACACGGCCGGCCTTCACGCGCACGGTCGCTGTAACTTCCTGACCGGGTAATAAAACATCAATCACGCCGAAGTGGATTCGTCCGCCGACCGCCTCCGGCTTGCCGAGACCGCGTGCCTCGATGACTTCCAAACCCTCGCCTAGTTGCACGACCAGAGGCACCTTCTCTTCTTTCTCTTTGCCGGTGTTCACCACGCGCACCACGAATGTCGTCTCCATGCCGACAGCTAGGCTGGCTGTGTCGCGGTCGATCTCGACAGCCAGCGAAGAGGCCGGGGTGAACTGCGTGATCGTTTTACCTTGCTCACGCAGTCCGCGATCAGCCACGGCGGTACATACATTCTTGAACGTGCCGGCGATACTGCTACGCACGTCTACGCTGACGGTTTTTTTGCTTCCCGGCGCTATCGTCCCCAGGTCCCATCGCACCAGATCGCCATCGAGTCGCCCGCCGTTGGATCCGAGAAAGACAATCTCCGGTGTGAGTTCGTCACTCAGTTTCACGCCGGTCAGCGACGCCGTGCCGGTGTTGACGACGGTGATCGTGTAGCGGGCCTGCCGTCCGATGACTCGTGTTCGAGGGCCGACAACGATCACGTCCAGATTCGGTTCGCCGACTTCCACGGTCGCCGTCTTTTCTAACTTTACGCCGTCGGCGCGTATTCGAGTGCGAAACGTGTGTTTGCCCACCTCCTTGAGAATAACGCTGTACTCGATTCGTTTCGTCTGGCCGTAGGCGATATCACCCAGCTCCCAAACGAGCGGGTCATCGCCCTTGGTCGGCGGCTTGCTATCCATGAACTGTAACCCAGCCGCCAACGATTCTTCGACCACAACACCCTTGGCCGTCGCTTGGCCAGTGTTGGTGACTTCTAAGGTGTAAGTTGGATAGTCGTTTTTGAGGGCAGTGGACGGCCCGAGACGGCGGACGTTCACGCCAGGGCGATTGATCCGGGTCCGAACGCACTGGCCATGCTCAAACTGTACCCGAGCGCACAAGTCGATGTCATCTTCAGTGGTAGGCTTCACCACCAGCATCACTTCGCGCCGTTGGCTCGGTTCCAACGTGCCGAATTTCCAGGTGGGCGACGATGTTTCTGTCTCGGCCATTGGGCTGGCTCGAACGAACAACACGCCCTTCGGCAGCGTCGTCTTGAGCAACACATGATGAGCCGTGCCGCGCGAACTATTCTCGACGGTGATCCGATAAGTCAACTCGGCCCCTATGGCGACTTCCGACGGCACTCGCACGCGCACGGCGACTGCGGCGGTCGGTGGATCGACGTTCGGCATGGTTTGGCCGTGAACTCCCAGAGTGACGACCGACAGCACCATCAGGAAGCCGAAAGTTGGGCGGACGCGACGCGGCAACGGCATCAATCTCCTCCTCCCAAAAAAAAGGTTAGAAAGATATTATGGTTAAGTTGGTGAGATTTGTCCGCCCGCCTGATACGGGCAGCGATACTGGGTGGGCAGAGGGGAAGCCCACTCTCTACCCGCCCAGGTCCCCCACTCACCCCGCAACGGGTCGATTTCCAGGCGGAATCTACTTGGACCGGTTCGCTCACCACGTTAGGATGAAAGAACGATTAATTCGATAGGGTTCCGCTATGCTCACGCTGTTGCTCATCGCCGCCGCACCGACTCTCCCCGCGCCGCTCGCCCGTCCAGTGGAGTTTGAACGCGACGTGCGGCCGTTGTTGGCTCGTGCCTGTTTCGGCTGTCACGGTCCCGACAAACAACGCGGCGGACTGCGTCTCGATCATGGCCCCTCAGCCATGGCTGGGGGAAACGGGGGCGTAGTGATTCGCAAGAAGGACAGCGCGGCAAGCCGTCTGATTCACGCCGTGGCGGGGCTGGAACCGGAATCGCGGATGCCGCCCGGCGAAGGCACAGCATTAAAGAGCGAGGAAATCGCGTTGCTGCGGGCGTGGATCGATCAAGGAGCGTCGTATCCGTCTCGCGATTGGCTCGAACAGCCCAAACGCAACACCCACTGGGCCTTTCAGCCGGTCGCACGGCCGACGGTTCCGCCCGGTGACCATCCGATTGACGCCTTTGTGCGTGATCGCCTGCGCAAGGAAAAGCTCGCACCAGCGCCAGATGCCGACCGCGTCACGCTAATACGGCGGCTGTCCTTGGACCTGATCGGGCTACCGCCAACGCCCGAAGAAGCCGACGCCTTCTTGAGCGATGAGCGACCCGACGCCTATGGGCGTCTGGTCGAACGTCTCCTGGCCTCGCCGCACTATGGAGAACGCTGGGGACGCCACTGGCTCGATGCCGCTCGATATGCCGACAGCGACGGCTACGAGAAGGACAACGGTCGGCCATATGCTTGGCGGTATCGTCATTGGACCATTGAGGCGATCAATCGCAACTTGCCTTACAACCAATTCGTGATCGAACAACTAGCGGGTGATCTACTACCGGGTTCCACGACCGAACAGCAGACGGGGACAGGGTTCCACCGCAACACGCTGACGAACACCGAAGGCGGCGTAGACCGCGAACAATTCCGCGTCGAAGCAGTGGTGGATCGCGTAAACACGACCGCACGAGCCTTTCTGGGGTTAACTTTCGCTTGTGCTCAGTGCCACGATCACAAATACGATCCGTTTTCGCAAAAAGAGTATTATCAATTTTTCGCGTTCTTCAACTCCGACGAGGAACGCGACATCCCCGCGCCCGTCTGGGGCGTCAAAATGCCGACCCCAGCCAAAGGCAAACCGGCGGGCGTACTCGCTCCAACATTGTCGCTGGGCAAAGGTCGCAAAACCCACGTGATGATTCGCGGCGATTTCCTTCGGCCGGGTGCCGAGGTTCAGCCTGGTACGCCGTCCGTGTTGCCGGCTCTAAATGCCATGAATCCGACGCGCTTGCACCTGGCACGGTGGATCGTGTCGGCAGAGAACCCCCTCACGCCGCGCGTGTTTGTCAACCATGTTTGGCACAAATTGTTCGGACGGGGATTGGTGACGACGATGGACGATTTCGGCACTCAGGGCGAAAAGCCGTCTCACCCGGAATTGTTGGATTGGTTGGCGTCGGAGTTGGTCTCGTCGGGCTGGGATGTGAAACGGTTCACGCGGTTGATTGTGACCAGTGAAACCTATCGACAATCATCGCACGCACCAACCGAATTGATTCGCCGCGACCCGTACAACGTGTTGCTGGCTCGACAGACACGACAGCGACTCGAAGCCGAGATTGTGCGTGATCAAATGTTGTCCACTAGCGGGCTGTTGGTGCGACAAATCGGAGGACCGAGCGTTCGTCCGCCGCAACCAGCGGGAGTGAGCGAGTTGACGTATGCCAATAGTGCGAAGTGGATCGAGAGCGTGGGATCGGATCGCTATCGTCGGGGGATGTACACCTGGTTCCAACGAACCAGCCCGCACCCAATGTTGATGACGTTCGACGCCCCGGAAGGGATTCTATGCACGATGCGCCGCGAGCGGTCCAATACGCCCTTGCAGGCGTTGACCCTGCTCAACGATACGGCATTCGTGGAGTGCGCCCGCGCGTTGGGGCGACGTGTCCAAGTCGAGGGCCAAGGCGACGAGGCCCGATTGGAACGGGCGTTTCGGCTGTGCGTGTTACGAAAACCGACCGAACGCGAATTGTCGCGATTGAAGGTTCTGCTTTACGAACTCCGCGAGGCGTGTAACGCCGACTCCAAAGCAGCGACCACGCTGGCTGGTAGCCCCGAAGAGGCGGCCTGGATGATGGTCGCGCGAGCGGTGCTGAATCTCGATGAAGCGATCACTAGGGAATGACCCCGCTTTCGCCGTTGTGGCGAGAGGGTGAGGGTAGCACTTCCCAAAGAATCGCAAGACCGTAGCTATCGACTCTTATTTATTTGCCTTAGTTGAGGTTTAATTCATGTTCCACCGTCGCGACTTTTTTACCTCATCGGCCAGCGGTATTGGTGCGTTGGCGTTCGTTTCGATGCTCCGCGACGATGGCTTGCTCGCCGCCGAGGCCACGTCGCCGTTGGCTATGCGTGCACCTCACTTTGCTCCGACGGCCAAGGCGTGTATTTGCATCTATCTCGAAGGAGGGCCGAGTCATATCGACCTGTTCGACCCCAAACCCAAACTACAGGCCATGCACGGCCAAGCGTTGCCAGAATCGATGACGAAGAATGTCCGCTTCGCGTTCCTCCAGAAAGCGACCGCCCGCATCATGGGTAGTCGTCGCGTCTTCAAAACGCAGGGCGGCTGTGCGATGGAACTATCCGACTTATTGCCCCAGTTGGGGACATGTGCCGATGACATCACGCTGATCCGCTCGATGCACACCGATGCGTTCAACCACCATCCCGGACAACTCATCGCGAATACCGGCTCGCAGGCGTTCGGGCGGCCGAGTATGGGATCATGGCTCACCTACGGTTTAGGTTCGCCGTCGAAGGACTTGCCGGGGTATGTGGTTCTCAACAGCGGACGCGGTACGTCGGGCGGAACGTCGAACTGGTCATCGGGCTTTTTGCCGACCACCTATCAAGGGGTACTTTTCCGCAATCAGGGCGAGCCGATTCTCAACCTCACGAACCCCAAAGGATTAAGCGAGAAGATGCAGGAACGCACGGTGGCCGCCCTGCGCGACCTGAACGGCGAACGACACGAAGCGACCGCCGACCCGGAGATCGCCAGCCGCATCGCCGCCTACGAGTTAGCGTTTCGGATGCAAAAATCCGCCCCGGAACTAATCGACCTGAGCAAAGAAAGCAAAAAGACGCTCAACGACTACGGCGTTAATCGTACGGACCCGTCGATCAAGGCGCACCGGGGCGGCGGCAAGAACGTCTACCACTCCTTCGCCGCGAACTGTCTGTTGGCCCGGCGACTGGTAGAGCGCGGCGTGCGGTTCGTGAACCTGTTTCATGCGTCGTGGGATCATCATTCCAATCTTGACGCGGAACTTCCCTGGAATTGCAAGATGGCCGATCAGCCGGTCGCTGCACTGATCAAAGACTTGAAGCAACGCGGTTTGCTCGATTCGACCTTAGTCATTTGGCTATCAGAGTTCGGTCGTACGCCGTTGGGCGAGAATCGAGGGGGATCGCCGAACGTGACGGGCCGCGACCATCATCCTTTCGCGTTCTCGATCTGGATGGCGGGCGGCGGGATCAAGAGTGGGCAAGTGGTCGGCAAGACGGACGATTTCGGGTGGAGCGTCGTCGAAGACCCGATCCACTTCAACGACCTGCACGCGACGATCTTGCACCTCTTCGGAATGGATCACACGAAGCTGACCTATCGGTTCCAGGGACGTGACTTCCGCCTGACCGACGTGGCCGGTAAAGTGGTCAAAAAATTACTCGCGTGAACGCATCCGATCGACGCATTCAGAGCCGGAAACGTGAGTGACGGCACGTAACCCGTCGCTAACGCTTCCGGCTCC
>RGDT01000124.1 GCA_009918525.1 Planctomycetia bacterium | reverse complement strand
AACACTTCACGCGGCCCGGCCGCTGATACCCATCTTTCGGGCCTCGCCCATTGCATCACGGACGCGGATGAACGGCTCGTTAAAATCTAAACTACTGATACTTTCCAGGACCGTGTTGATCTTTGTTTCATCTTCCGGAACGCGAGGGTGTACGATCAAGCGTCCGCCGCGAGCTAGCTCAATCGCGCCCGCTCGCTGTTCTTCGGTGAGCCAGGCAACCGGTATGTCGATCTTCAGCCGTAAATCGAGCGCCGGTTCGCAGTTCGTTATGATCAACTGAGCTGGAACGGCTGCTTTTTCCACCAACGCCTTGCCGATCAATTCACCGAAGATGTACGGCACCAGGGTTGACCCGTACAGCACTTGTTGAACTTTGTTCGGCTGGACGGCGCTGGAAATACGAAACTCCAGCGGTCTTCCGAGCGAATTGATGACCATATAGGCACCGAGATACCCGCCATTCTCTTGATGCACAAACAGGAATCCCAGATTCAGCAGGTTCGCCATGAGTTCCTCCCACCTAACGACTCGCGTCGTCGGCCATCCTGAAAATCGGATGTTGACCGGTCCCGGCTTGAAGCGTGTCGAGGTTGGCTGTAGATTAACAGTTGAATGATGGGGATTATGATGTTTGAGTGACCGAGGGAATGATGTCCGATCAGAAGCGTTCTGGCGTCGAGGTTACCAAAGAAAACAGCCGTCATTTGCGCGGTGGGTTAGTGGATCAATTATCCAAAGATACCGAAAAATTTGACGACGGTGAAAAGAATCTGATTAAGTTCCACGGGAGCTATCAACAAGAAGACCGGGACGCTCGCAAGTCGCGACGTGGTGAGGGCCTGGGCAAGTTTCACATTTTCATGGTCCGCTGCAAAATCCCCGGCGGAAAAATGACTGCGGATCAGTACCTCGGCATGGACGCCCTGGCCAATAAGTATGCCAACGGGACGATACGTTTCACGAGTCGGCAGAGTATCCAGTTTCACGGTATCGTGAAAAAAGACCTCAAAACCCATATTCGCGGAATTAACGACACGCTCTTGACGACCTTTGGTGCATGCGGTGACGTGAACCGAAATGTCATGGCCTGTCCGGCTCCTCAGCCTGGTCCTCGTGCCGAAATTCAGGTCCATGCCGACGCCATCGCTGCCCACCTGACGCCGCGGACCCAAGCTTATCATGAAATTTGGCTTGATGGCAAACCTCAACCCGAATCGGGGAACGAATTCGAACCGATCTACGGCAAGGTATATTTGCCGCGTAAGTTCAAGATTGGTCTGGGATTGCCGGAAGACAACTGCGTCGATGTGTTCGCCCAGGATTTAGGCTTCCTGGCTTACGTCGAGGGGGGGCACGTCGCCGGTTATGACGTGTTCGTCGGCGGTGGGATGGGGAAAACGCACGGGAACGCCCGCACGTTTCCGTTCCTCGGCAAGGCGATGTGCTATGTCGAGGCAGCCCGTGTCGTCGAGATGTCCGAAGCGGTGGTGAAGCTGTTCCGTGATCATGGCGATCGCGGCGACCGCAAACGGGCGCGCATTAAGTACGTCGTTCACGACTGGGGTGTTGATAAATTCCGTGAAGTGCTGGCGACTTACGCGGGGCCGCTTACTTCGCCTCGTGGTTTGACAGTTAGCGGCTTTGATCTTCACCTCGGTGCCCATCCGATGGGCGATGGCCGATGGTGGTATGGAGTCAGTGTCGAGAACGGTCGAGTTAAGGACGAGGGCACGCGGCGAATGCGTTCCGGATTGCGTGCCGTAGTCGAGCGGTTCAAGCCGGAAGTTCGATTGACCCCGATGCAGGACGTTTTGCTATGTGGGTTGTCCACGGCCCAATTGGCCGAGGTACAGCGTATGCTCGACGAGTACGGGGTGCCCCGGCCGGAGACGATCAGCCCGGCGCGGCAGCATAGCATGGCGTGCCCGGCGATTCCGACGTGCGGATTGGCGATTAGCGAGTCCGAGCGGGTCTTGCCGGCGATTATCGACGAACTTGACGCCAAGATGAAAGAACTCGGTCTAGACCGCGAGGTGCTGGGCGTTCGGGCGACTGGGTGCCCCAACGGTTGCGTCCGCCCCTATCAGAGCGATATCGGCATCGTTGGCCGTAGCGGCGAAAAGTATGTCCTATTCGTCGGCGGTAGCGTGCGTGGCGATCGGTTGAATTACGAGTTGCGCGACCTGACGCCGCGCGGCGAGATCGTCAAGACGTTGGAACCGCTCTTGCGGCGATTTAAGGAACAGCGCCAGCCCAACGAGAGCTTCGGCGATTTCTGCGCCCGGATCGGTGAAGAATCTGCCCGCGCGACGTGAGCAGAGGATGAACCGCAGAGACAAACCATCAATAGATGATTGTTTTGCCTCCTATTTTTCACGGGCGTCTCTGCGGTACGTCCTCTGCTTCACCTTTATTGGTTGGCCCTAGTATGCCTTAAGAGGTTGGCGAATGAAGGTGCTTGTCATCGGTAAGGGCGGTCGTGAACATGCTCTGGTGTGGAAACTGGCTCAGTCGCCGCGCGTCGAGCGTGTCTTTTGCGCTCCAGGCAACGCAGGCACCGCTATCGACGGCACCAATGTCCCCATCGATGTGAATGACTTTGATGCCTTGGTCGCCTTCGTCAAGAAAGAGGGGATCGGCCTGACCGTCGTCGGTCCAGAAGACCCATTGGCCCGCGGCATTGTTGATCATTTCCAAAGATTAGAGCTGCGTATCTTTGGCCCATCGAAAGAAGCAGCCCGATTGGAAGCGAGCAAGGTCTTCTCCAAAAAGCTAATGCGTCATGCGGATGTGCCGACCGCCGATTTCATGGTCTTTGAACATCCCGAGACGGCCAGAAATTATGTTTATACACGCGAATATGTTGTTCTCGACAACAAGACGGTCCACTATCCGTTCCCCAAGATGCAAGTCGTGACGGAAGACGGCGTCAAATATCTTGTTCATCCCGTCAACGGTAAGAAAATCAAGATCGGCGATCCCGAACCGCTCGTTGTCAAAGCCGACGGCTTGGCAGCGGGTAAGGGCGTTTTCGTGTGCGACGGCACTTCTGATGCCGTCAGTGCCATCGAACGCATTATGACGCGCGAGGAATTCGGCCGTGAAGCTGGACGGCGAATCTTGATCGAAAAACGCCTTCAGGGTGAGGAAGTCAGCTTGTTGGCTCTGGTCGCGGGGCGGACGATCATTATGTTGCCGCCGACCCAGGATCACAAACGTGCCCTAGACGGCGATAAGGGGTCGAACACCGGCGGTATGGGCGCGTATTGTCCCGCACCCATCGGCAAACCCGAAGTGTTGGACGTGGCGTCTCGTGATGTGTTCGTGCCGACCGTCCACGCCATGCGTCGCCGCCGTACGCCCTTTCGCGGGATTTTGTATGCGGGTCTGATGGTTACCTCGCACGGACCCAAAGTGTTGGAATACAATTGTCGTTTTGGCGATCCCGAAGCGCAACCGGTATTGATGCGTCTAAAGACCGATCTTGTGGATGTACTGGAAGCCGCGATTGAGGACCGACTAGACATCTACGCCGAGCATGGTCTGGAATGGGATCAACGCCCGGCCGTGTGCGTCGTGATGGCAGCGGGCGGCTACCCGGACAAGTTCGAGAAAGGCAATCCCATCACCGGATTGGAAAAGGCCGCCGCTTTGCCGGATGTCAAAGTTTTTCACGCCGGAACACGCCAACAGGGTACGGACATTCTCACAGACGGCGGGAGAGTGTTGGGGGTGACAGCCCTGGGGACAACACTGGAGCAGGCGCGGACTCGAGCCTATGAAGCCTGCGCCCTCATCTCTTTTAAGAACGCTCACTATCGACGTGACATCGGATTGAAAGGGCTCCAAGCGACTGAGGAATAGCACCAAGTCCGATCAGAGCCGGACAAAAGAGGAGGGAGTGCCCTGGCTTCTCCCCGAAACCGCAACGTGAGCGACGACTCTGTGCTAGTGCCGTCGTCACTCACGGTTACGGCTTTCATTTCGCATCGAGGAGCTATTCGATCGCGAATAAGTTTAGCCCATTGCGAACCACCAGACCACGGCGACACTGGCCGCCACTCCCGCCGCCATTACCACAAGGCCGGGACGACCGCGATCCTTGAGAGACGACCAAAGCACTAACCCGGTTAACGCGGTGATCACTAGGCAGACGCATAGTCCATCTATCACCAGGGACCACAACCAACCGGTCGATTTCCCGCGGTGCAAATCCAGCAGAATGCCGTTGAGTCCTTTCGACTCAAAAGCCAGTGTGGTTTCTCCGCCATCGCGCTGAATGACGGCTTCAACGCGCAAGCCGGGGCGTTTGAATACGACGGTGAGCGTGTCGTCCTGTTCCTCGAACGAATCAACGGGGCCGACTGCACTAAAGTTGTTGCGCAGTGTCTCGACCACAGCCAGACGGTCGGGGCCGCTGAGCATCGCGAGAGGTAATTTTCCCTCGACGGTACGGGTGTTCGGTTCGCCGGAGACGAACCAATCCTCGTGGTTCAGCATGAATCCTGTCACCGCAAACAGCAGGATCAGCCCCAACGTGAACAACGTCAAATACAGGTGAATACGTCTTGCCCATTTCAACAACGCCTTGCGCATCGGCGACATTGCGTTACTTCCTCGGTCCGTATTTCACGATGGTGTCACCCGTCTCGGCGTTCTTTTCCAGCGTCAGTGTGGCTGCTTCGGCTCCGCAGTCGATTTTCCCGGTCTGGAAAACGTGCTTGCCGTGTTCGCGGTGAACTTCGACTTTGACGGTATAGGAGCCGCGAGGTAATGGTTTGCCGGCGTCGTCTTTGCCATCCCAAGCGACGGTGTATTTACCCGGAGCGCGGGTTGCTCGGGTGTTGGTGGCCACGAGAGCTTTGTCGTCTTTGGCCACTTTCCACCAACCCGATAAGGTCGGTAACCAGCGGGGACTTTTGCCCCACACACTGACAGTCCGTACCGCATTACCCGAGGCGTCCTCAATCCAAATGGCCACATAGGGCCGACGTGCTTTGCGGCCAGTCGTGGGGTTGGGAATCTCCAAATCGAACGTGACTTGATAACCAACCGGCCAAAGCGATGGTTTGGCGTCCTTCTTCTCGTCTTTGGGTTCCTGCAAAGCTGCGAATCCGGCACTGCGCATGATCTGCCCGGCTGCGCTGACCAGTAGGCATTCGACATTCGGCAAGTGGGCGACAAGCGCCAACCCCTGTTCAGGCCGCAACACGCACAAGGCGGTCGCCAGTAGGTTCGCCACGACGCCACTCGGTGCGACCACTGTGGCCGAGGCGAGATGATCTGCTGTGTGACCGGTTCGCGGGTCGATCAGGTGTGACCGTTTCGCGCCTGCAAAACGGTAGAACCGCTGATAGCCACCGCTAGTAGCAATAGCGCGATCGTTGAGACGAAGGGTGGTAAGAGGCTCGTCATTCTCGGCATGGCGGAACGGGTCTTGGACGCCGACACGCCATTCTCCCAACGCCATCAGGTCGCCGCCGAGATTTAGCAAGACGCCGGTCACTCCGGGCAGGGCAGCGATAGCTGATGCCGCACGGTGCAAGATATAGCCTTTGGCGACCGAGTTGAGGTTTAACGACTGGCCGTAGGCACGTGTGACCCAGTGGCCGTCCATTTGCCAACCGACCGACGCGGCTCGACGGGCGGCGGCGGTCAGGGCTGCCTCATCGGGTAAGATGCCATGGCGTGCCGCTTCTTGCCAGAGGTGAATCATTTCGCCTGTCTGGGCGCTGGACGCTCCGGCGGTCGGTTCGCGCCAGGTATCGTAAACGGATAATACGGAGCGAAGGTCTTCCGATGACGCGAACGGCCCTTCGCTCCGGTTGAGTCGGCTCAGTTCGCTATCAGGGTCGTATGTGCTGAAAACGCGACGCAATCGTTCGATTTCGTTGCAGGCAGTCGCCTCGGTCAGCGCGGGGATGCCTCCGCGTACCTGAACGTCCAAGGAGGTACCCAGGACGTGATCGAGGTGGAAAGAATGCGAAGCCTTTGGGGCGGCGGCTGATACCGCCCCCCAAGTGCCCAGACTAGCCAATCCCACACGGAACAGGCCGCGTCGCGTCAAGTCGTGCATGTCGAGAATCCAACAGGGTAGAGGAATCCATTCATTATGAACCCCGAACCCGTTTGAAGGTAGCATCACCTTAACGGGAAGCCGCGTTCTTGAGAGCCTCGGCCATGTCAGTCTTTTCCCAACTGAACGTGGGAAGTTCGCGGCCGAAGTGGCCATGTCGTGCTGTCTCACGATAGATCGGACGGCGTAACTGAAGTTTCTCGATGATACCTTTGGGTGTCAGGTTAAACAGTTCACCCACTAGACGCGCAATCTTCGTATCCGTCAAACCGTGCTTCGCCGTGCCGAACGTACTGACCCAGATATTCAGCGGATCGGGATACCCGATGGCATAGCTCACCTGCACTTCGCACTGGTCGGCCAATCCGGCTGCGACTACGTTTTTCGCGATGTAACGGCAAGCATACGCGGCAGAACGATCGACCTTCGTCGGGTCTTTGCCGCTGAATGCGCCGCCGCCGTGCCGACCGCGACCGCCATAGGTGTCTACGATAATCTTCCGCCCGGTCAGACCGCAATCGCCATGAGGTCCACCCTCTAGGAAGCTACCCGTCGGGTTGATGTGGACAAGAATGTCTTCGGCGTTCTTGAGGGCCGGTTTGCCCGTTCCAGGGATAACCATCACCAGGTTGCCCTTGATCAGGTCGGGCCGTTCCGCCTTGAGTGTCGGCAGAATCAGTTTGTCGATAATCTCCTGCCGCGCGGCGTCGGTGAAGTACGGCTTGCCGTCCTTGGTTGACTCGACGGTTTTATCGTGTTGCGTCGAAAGAACAATCGTGTGAATGCGGTGAGGCGTACCGTCTTGGTTGTACTCGACCGTCACCTGACTCTTGGCGTCGGGCCGAACGAATTTGAGGTCGCCGCGTCGGCGCATCGTGGCGTGATTCTCAACCAGCCGATGCGACAGATAAATCGGCAACGGCATCAGCGTTTTGGTTTCGTTGCAGGCGAACCCGAACATCATGCCTTGGTCGCCTGCGCCGCCCGTGTCTACGCCTTGCGAAATGTTCAACGACTGGGCGTGCAGAGCGCATTGCACTTGGCAGGTGTCGGCGGCGAAGCCGATCGTCGGATCGGTGTACCCGATCTCGCGGATGGCATCGCGGACGATGCGGTCAACCGTCGCTCGACTCAGGTCGGCCCGCGTTGTCACTTCGCCCGCGACAACGGCCAGATCGGTCGTTACTAGGGTTTCGCAGGCTACCCGGCTCATCGGGTCCGCCGCCAGGCAGTGGTCGAGGACGGCGTCGCTAATCTGGTCGGCCACTTTGTCCGGGTGGCCCATGGAGACGGATTCGCTGGTGAACAGGTATCGATCGGCGCTCACGATGACTTTTCCTTGGATAAAGTACGAGGATGCCTGGCGCATTGAATATCTAATTGTAGGAGTTCCCCTACGCGCGGCAATTGAGGAGACATTACCATGAATGCCCCCCTGATTTTAATCAACGCTGTCGGCCTTACGCCGCGCCTTTTGCCTTTCGCTTCTCGTCTTCAGGCTCTGGCACGCGGGGGCTGGAGTCGTCCCTTGCGTGAGGTTTTGCCCGCCGTCACCTGTACTGCTCAGGCCACGATTTTGACCGGGCAACCCCCCGCTGTTCACGGCATTGTCGGCAACGGCTGGCTTTTCCGCGATACTGGCGAAGTCCGCTTCTGGCAACAGAGTAATCGGCTCATCCAGGCCGAACCGCTTTATGCCACGGCCCGCAAGCGTCTGGGGGCAGCGTTTCGTTGCGCTAAACTATTCTGGTGGTACAACCAGGGGGCCGACGTGGCCATCAGTGTCACGCCCAAACCCTATTATGGGTCTGACGGCAACAAGGCATTCGGTATCACCGGAACGCCCGAAGGGCTGGCGGATACTTTGGAGAAACAATTAGGGCCGTTCCCCTTCCCGAGTTTTTGGGGACCGATGGCAGGACCGGCCTGCACGCGTTGGATTGCTCGTTGTGCCGCTGAGGTGGTGCAGGCCGAGCGGGCCAATCTCACGCTCGTTTATCTGCCGCATCTGGATTACGACCCGCAACGGCACGGCCCGAGCGGGTGCGATATGCCTCGACTCGTGAAGGAGTTGGACGACGCCTGTGAACCGCTTCTGGACGCCGCGAAAAAAGTCGGGGCGGTGGTCTGGGTGGTCAGTGAATACGGACATCTGGACGTGAAAGAGGCGTTGTACCCCAACCGTCTATTACGCAAAGCAGGTCTTCTCACTGTCCGCGATGGGCCTTTCGGCGAGGTACTCGACACTTTTAATAGTCGTGCCTTTGCCGTCTGCGATCATCAACTAGCGCACATCTACGTTCGCGAGTCGTCCGACTTGGGCCGTGTCCGTGAGGCGCTATCCCCGTGCGGACGGATCGCCACACCGGCAGCGGTTGACCTGCACCACGAACGCTCCGGTGAATTGATTCTCCTGGCATTGCCCGATTCGTGGTTTGCCTATCCCTATTGGCTGGACGAACGTCGCGCTCCAGATTTCGCCCGCACCGTGGACATTCACCGTAAGCCTGGTTATGACCCCTGCGAACTTTTCTTCGACCCCCAATTGTGGTGGCCCAAGGGCCGAGCCGCGTGGCGGTTGATGCAAAAGAAACTAGGCTTTCGCACGCTGTTCGACGTCGTGCCTCTCGACGCTTCGCTCGTTCGCGGTAGTCACGGCATTCACGCGCCGGACCCGCTTGACCGCCCGCTCTTGATTGGTCACGGCGTCGCTCCAGAGCCGGATACCTTGGAGATGACGGAAGTCCATGGATTGCTACTCGCGGCGCTAGCTCCGGCAGGTTGACAGAGCCTGATCACCCGTCGGCTCAGTCTTCCGAGGCGGCTTTGCGTTTGCGGGGCGTAACTGGTTTTTTGCCCGTCGTGGGCGTGGTTCGCTTGCGTTTGGGCTTTTCCGGGGCTGTTTTCGATTCTTCCTCGATCTTGGAGACCGGGGCAGGGGGTTCGAGAACCACCACTGTAGGTGTTTGGATAGGCTCATCGAACAAGCCTTCATCAAACGCACCGCCTACGGTTTGCGGTGGGACTGCATCAATCGGCGGAGCAGGGGGAGTAACAATAGCCATAGCCACTGGTGTAGCAGCTATCGGAGGCTCTACCAAAAGTTCGGGCGGCGTAACTGCCACAACCACGGGGATAGGCGGCGGCACAGCCGCAACCGCAGCGGGCGCAGCAACAACCGGCGCGGGTTGGCCGTTGGGTATGCCACCCCCTCCCCCTCCACAGAGAGCCAGCGACCACCGGCACACCAGCAATGCGGGGTGTCTCAACTCCCTGAGCCGAGGCAAACAGGTTCGGATCGACCGTGATACCTACCGTCGGACGTGGAGGTTCTACTTTAGTCGGGGCCGGTGTTTCAGTATCGGGCGTGGGAACAGCAGCGGGCGGCGGTTCCGCTTGCATCTCGGGGCCGAAGCGTGTCACGACATAGGTGCGGCTTCGCTTGTCAATTTCGAGGGACAACAACCCCTCGCGGGCGGCGTCTTCGAGCAGTTCGCTAAAGGTACGATAATGGTGATAGGCTTCGTTGAAGGACGGTTTTTTCCGCTTGATGGTGTCCTTGATCATCGACGACCACAAGACATCCTTGTTCTCGCGTCGCAAGGCGTGTAGAGCGTCCATCAACAACGCGAATGCCTTCTTTTTGAGTTCCGGCAAATCGTTCGCCAGTCCCGGTTCAAGGGTTGGTTCGCGGCCGAGATCTTCGTAATAGATAAATTCGTCGCAATTATCGCGTAGCAAGTCCGAGGTCGATTCCTGCATCCCCAGGCCGATGACGTGTTTGCCCAACTCTTTGAGCTTGCTGACCAACGGGGAGAAATCGCTATCACCGGAGACAATCACAAACGTGTTGATATGATCTTTGGAGTACGCCAAATCCATTGCGTCAACGACGAGCCGAATATCCGCAGAGTTTTTGCCAGTGACCGCGCGACGTGGAATTTCGATGAGTTCGATGGCTGCTTCGTGCAGAGCCTGCGTGAAGTAGGCGAAGCGGTTCCAATCGGCATAAGCTTTTTTGACGACGATTTTACCTTTTTCGACGAGTCGTTCGAGAACACGGCTGATGTCAAAACGCTCGCGCCGACCTTGAAACCCTAGGGCTAGGTTCTCAAAATCGACGAACACCGCCAGGGATCGATCGCCGTCTGCCACAACCGCCTCGCCGGAAGGGGTAAACTGATCCAAGTATCTTCAATCTAACCGACTAAATGGCGTGATAAAAGAGAGAAGATGATGAAGACGTAGGAAAAGAGCCGGAATAATCGGCAGCCCCCGAACAAGTGCCGGGAGCTGCTAGGGTGAGTTGCTCGTTAGGCAGGCAGTAAGATCTTAGAAGTCGTCCTTCTTGGGCTGATCTTTGCCTTTGCCCTTGTTGCCTTTGCCGAAGCCGCCGAAGTCGGGCTTGAAGTCAAACTTGTCGCCCTGGGCTTCAGTCCACGATTTCTTCTGGTCTTCGCTGAGCATCTTCACAACTTTGTCGAACGCTTCGCCGCGGAGTTCGGTGACCTTCTTGCCGACCTCAAACATCTTTTTGCGGTCGCCTTTGGCGTCGTCGAACAGTTCCTTGGAGTCCTTGGCCACGACATCGATCGTTTCCTTGATCGAGTCTTGTTGCTTTTCGGTCAGGCTCAACGTCTTGATCACCGATTCCGTCTTGAAGACGTTCACGTCCTTATTCGTCGCCGCTACCTGAATCTTGATCTGCTCGAAACGCTTCTTCTGATCGTTCGTCAAATCTTCGGCCACCTTCTTTAGGGATGCCGCTTCGGTTTCGCGGGCTTTCTTCATCATCTCCTGAGCCTTTTCCATGTCGTCCTTGAACAGCGGGAAGGCTTCCTTGATCGCTTCCATCTGCTTTGCACCGATCTCGGTGACGGCCTTGGTTTGTTCTTCGGTAAACTTGAGTTCCTTCTGAACGCTCTTATTCTTCAGAAGGGCATCACCGCTCTGGCCGCCGCCGCCAAACCCCAACCCGCCGCCTGGGCGGAACTGGGCCAAGGCCGGTAGCACCAGCAGTGCAGCCAGGATCATCGTCATTGTCATCTTGCGCATTGCTTGACTCCTCTTGACGTACTAAACGGATCACCGACGGTTTCCGCAAAAAATGCTTTTCATCAGGAAACCGAATCGGACGTGCAACT